>CAYZSH010000048.1:0-13471 GCA_964481025.1 uncultured Isosphaeraceae bacterium | reverse complement strand
GCCATGGTGGTCGGGGCGATGGTGCTGGCCCGCACCGCGGCGATGCTCGCCAACCGAATCCTCGACCATCGCATCGACGCCCGGAACCCGCGCACCGCCGGTCGGGCGATTCCGTCGGGCCGACTTCCACTGGGCGCCGCGGTGACGGCGCTCGTCGCGTCGAGCATCGGGTTTCTGGCGATCTGCGGGCTCTTCGGCCTGCTTCGCGACAACTGGTGGCCGCTGATCCTCGGGTTGCCGGTTCTCGGTTGGATCACCGCCTACGGGCTGTTCAAGCGGTTCACCTGGTTCTGCCACGTCTGGCTCGGGGCGAGTCTCGCCCTGAGTCCGGTCGCGGCGGCGATCGCGGTCGATCCATCGACGCTCACCGCGCCGCCGGTCTGGCTGCTCGCGGGGATGGTGCTCTGCTGGGTCGCCGGCTTCGATGTCATCTACGCCCTGCAGGACGTCGAGGTCGATCGCCGCGACGGGCTCAACTCGATTCCCGCTCGCTTCGGGGTCGACGGCGCGCTCATGATCAGTCGCGGACTCCACGTCGCCGCGGTCGCCTGCCTCTACGCGGTGGCCCGCACCCAGCCGGGTTTCGGCGGTGCGTTCCTCGCGGCGGTCGTCCTGGTGACCGGACTGCTCGTCGTCGAGCACGCGACGGTGCGACAGTGGGGGACGACCCGCATGGCGTTGACCTTCGTCACGCTCAATGGTCTCGTCTCGATCATCGTCGGCATCGCCGGTGTCGGTGATCTCGCGATGGCGGCGTCATGAGCGGTCCGAAGATCCCGATCGCGCGTCCGATCGACCCCGGCCTGCCGGTCGGCGACGAGATCCGCCGCGTGCTTCGCGACGAACTCCGGTTGGTCGTCGACGCATGCATCGCATACCCGTCATGGCAGGTCAAGGCCCGCGGCATCGCGGTCCGTCGGGCACGAAAGTCGCTCAAGCGGGTGCGGGCGATCCTCGACCTCGTGCGGGGTGCGATCGCCGAGGACGATCATCAGGCGCTGCGGACCGAGGCCCGCGATCTCGGGCGACTGCTCTCGCCGCTGCGAGATCGCGACGTCGTGCAGGCGCTTCTCAAGCGACTGGAGAAGGACGCGACCACCACGCGTCGTCGCGAGGCGATCCGTTTGGCGGAAGCGGTGCTCGCCGCGGCGCAGCCCGAACTCGCGGTCCGGGATCATCGCGCCGAGGAGATCGTGGTGGCGGAGGTCGGTCGTCGGGCCGCCGGATTTCTCGAGCGGATCGAGACCTTGAATGTCGCCGACCTCGGAAGGCGGCGCGTCCTCGATCGCGTGGAACGGTCGTGGCGACGCGCCCGCACGAGATTCCACGATGGTTTCATCGACGGCGACACCGAGTGGCTGCACGAGACCCGCAAGCGCGTGATCCGACTTCAACTGTCGCTGCAGCCGCTGACTTCACTGCATTCGATCGGGATGCCGAAGGCGATCCGCCGTCTCAAGCGGGTCGCCGACGCGCTCGGTGACGACCACGACCTCGCGGTGCTCGCAGATCTCGTCGACATGCACGCGGAACGCTTCGGGGACGAGTCGATCGTCGATCGGATTCGTCGCGAGATCGAGCGACGGCGGGAGACGCTCCAGCGCACGGCTCTGCGACGAGGGCTTCCGGTGCTCGAGCGGTCGCCCTCGAAGGTCCGCGGCCGGTTGCGGCGATGGTGGACCGAGGCCGCGACGCCTGCCGCCGAGGACGACTGAGTCCGAGCCGACGACTCACTTCATTCACGCAGTCGGCGCATCCACCCGCGGGAAGAGCGCGACCTTCGCGACCGTCGAGCCTGCGAGCCGATCGCTCCAGGCGACCTGCTCGGCGAGTCCGCCGTTCGCGACGTCGATCTCGATCGACATCGCTTCCCGCAGTTCATGCATCTTCGCGGGCAGCACCGGCGAGAGCAGCATCGACGCGATTCGCACCGCTTCGGCGCACCGGGCGAGGATCGACGCGAGTTCGTCGCGGCGTGACTCGTCCTTGGCGACCTTGAACGGCTCGGTCGCGTTGATGAACGCATCGACGGTGCGGAGCAGGCCGATCGCCGCCTCGCACGCGTCGTCGAGGGCGAAGGTCGCCATCGCCGCGGTCCAGCGTTCGAACGCGGTCGCGGCGGCCGCGGGAAGGTCCCAGCCTTCGAACGTCGTGCCCGCGTCGGCGGGAACCACGCCGTCGAAGTACTTGCCGATCATCGCCGTCGTCCGGCTCGCGCAGTTGCCGACGGTGTTCACGAGGTCGGTGGTGTAGGTCTCGTGGAAACCCGCGGCCTGGAAGTCGGCGTCGGTCGCCCCGAGCGGACCCTGCACGACCATGTACCACCGCCACGCGTCGAGGCCGTAGGTCTCCATGTACCGCTCGATCGTGGGCAGGTCGATGAAGTTGCCGAGCGACTTCGACATCTTCTGCCCTTCGCTGATCCAGAAGGAATGCGCGTAGACGCACTTCGGCAGGGGAAGTTCGAGCGCCATCAGCACCGCCGGCCAGATGACCGCGTGGAACCAGAGGATCTCCTTGCCGATGACGTGCATGTCCGCGGGCCAGTAGCGATGCCGTCCGCCCGCGTCGCCGTCGTCGTTCGCGAGCCCGAGCGCCGTCGCGTAGTTCATGAGCGCGTCGATCCACACGTAGATGACGTGCTGCTCGTCGCCGGGGAACGGGATGCCCCAGCTGAAGTTGGTTCGGGTGATCGGGACGTCCTGCAGGCCGTCGCGGAGTCGTCCGAGCACCTCGTTCCGCCGCGCCTCCGGCCGCACGAAGCCGGGGTTCTCCGCGAAGAACGCCTCGAGCCTCTCCTGGAACGCGCTCAGTCGGAAGTAGTAGTTCCGTTCGGTCGCCTTGACGAGCGGCCTGCCCGAGATCGGCGACTTGTAGTCGGTCTCGCGGGCGCGGTTCTCGGTGACGTACTCCTCCTGACCCTCGTCGTACCAGCCCTCGAACTCGCCGAGGTACACCGCGTCGGCGTCGAGCAGTCGCTTCACGAACGCCTGCACCTGTCGCACGTGACGAGGCTGCGTGGTGCGGATGAAGTCGTCGTTGGTGAGCCCGAAGACCTCGAGCACCCGCTCGAACTCCGCGGCGTTCTCGTCGGCGAGGGCCTGCGGCTCGATGCCCCGCTCGCGGGCCGACTTCTCGACCTTGACGCCGTGCTCGTCGGTGCCGGTCAGGAAGAAGACGTCCCGACCTGCGAATCGCATGGCCCGGGCCCAGACGTCGCACAGGGTCGTCGTGTACGCATGCCCGATGTGGGGCCGGTCGTTGACGTAGTAGATCGGGGTGGTGATGTACGCGGTGGGCGAAGCGGTCATGGGACGACGATTGTACGGGCGGGCGATTCCGATCTTCTCGAATCGGCGCTGATCCGTCGGACAGGACCTAGCATGTCGATTCATGCCCCCGGCCCCCGATCCATCCCCGCCCGCGGACCACGGGCCGGTTCGCCGATCCTCGTCGCCGAGGCTCTCGGTGCCGGCGATTCTGGGAACGATGGTGCTCGTCGCGGGTGCCGTCGTCTTCGGGATCCTCGGGCCCCGCATGGGCCAGCGCGGCATGCGGATCCGGGGGATCCCCGCGACCGTCCTGCAGGATGCGGTGCTGAGCGAACTTCTGGGCCAGCCCGAGGGCATGCATGGCTCGGACATCATCCACGCGGGCATCCGCATCGATGCCGATCCGGCGAGGGCGAAGGCTCTGGCGATCAAGCATCTGGAAACCGCCCTTGGGCCGGCGGTCGAGCCGCCCGGTCTCGCCGAGGCGGGATTCGAGCTGGTCGATTCGCGACCGCTGGTCCTCCTCGACGTCGAGGCGGTCCGCCTCGACTATCGATCCGAGGAGACCGGCCGTTCGGCGGTCCTGATCGAGCTCGCGGATCCACTGGCGTTCGTGCACTTCGACACCATGGGACGCCAGATCCCCCTCATCCCGGGCACGAGGATCGAGGAGGCGATCGTCCTGGACCCGTCTCAGCGGTCCCCCGTCACGATCGGGCTGGTGATGCTGGGGTTCGAGGGCCGGGCGACGGTGATCGTGACCCTCGATCCGGAGGTCGCAGCGGAGATCGCCGACCTCATCGAACCGTTCGATTCCGATGATTCCGAGTCGGCGATCGAGGGGGTCGCGACTATCCTCGAAGGTCGTCTTGAACCGATGACCCGGGGTCGCGAGCGATTCGAGGGCTTCCTCGTCGCCGTCACGTCGTGAAATCGATCTTCGCAGGAGTCACCCTCATGTCCGCCTCTCCCCGCAACTCCGTACCGGGTCTGCTCGTGTTCGCGGTCGCCTGTGCCGCCACCCTGCTGCCCGTGACCTCGGCCCACGCCCAGCGGCGGATCGAAGGCCAGCGATACGGCGGCGGCCCGCTGTACCAGAATCCCGCCGGTCGGGCCCTCGGCAGCGGCAGCGTGAACACGCCGAACGGCATCCTCGGCGAGAACGCGATGGGCGCCGGGGACGCGCTCGACTCGAACCTGCAGGTCGGCAGCGGTGGTCGGAACTTCCGCCGCGCCAGCGGCTACAGCTATCAGGCGGTGCAGGCCCGGAATCTCGTGGTGACCAACGGAGTCGCCGGTGGCCGTGGCTTCCGCGGGGCCGTCGACTACTACGCGCCCGGCGACTTCGCGGCCCCGACCGGCGACACGGTCGCGTACGGATTCCGGCGTGACTCGGCCCTCTCCGGACTCGACTTCGTGAGCAGTCGTCAGCAGCAGGATGCGTTCAACATCGCGCAGGGCGTCGGGGTCTTCCAGTACCGCCGCGACTTCACGACGCTTCCCGAGGTCAACACGGTCTCCGGCGCCGAGCGGATCGACGACGCGCAGATCCGACTCGATCGTGCCACCAGCACCCTGACGACCGGAAACCTGCTGACCACCGCAGTCGCGCCCGCGGACATCGGACTCGTTCAGGTCGCGGAGAACCAGTTCTCCCGCATGACGGCGTCGCCGATCCGGGGCGTGCAGTTCGAGTCGCCGGATCCATCAATGCCCCGCACGACCTACGACCTGGCTCTGGCCAACGAGGCTGCGTTGCAGGGAATCGGGCTTCAGGACGCGGGTGTGCTTCCGGAGCCGTACGACCCGATCCGGGAAGCGGCCGGTGCACCGGATTCCGAGCCGGTCGACGAGCGGATCACGTCGCCCGGGTCAGGCGAGTCCCGGTACGGGGAGATCCTCAAGCGGATCGTCGAGGAATACGAGGGTCGAACCGACGTCAGTCTCACCTCCGACGGCATTCTTCGAGCCCGCAAGGAGTTCGAGCGGATCTCGAATCCCCGCATCGGCACCGCCGAGGACCGACGCACCGGACCGCAGAGTCAGCAACGCGAAGGACTCCCGGGCGAACGACGGGAAGGTGTTCCGGGCGATCGCCGAGAAGGTCTTCCAGGCGAACGACACGAGGGGCTCCCGGGTGAGCGAGCGCCGGGTTCCGGACTCGGACTGGGACCTGACGACGGGGAGACTCCGGACGGCGGATTCGCGCCGCCGACGACGGCCGGTGAGGACGCTTCGAAGCCCGAGGCGGGCACCCCGGAGGACGAGGAGTCGACCGTTCGGACCACCGAGGAACTCATCGATGCGTTCGCGCACCGATCGCAGGTCGGGGAGCTCACCGATCCGAGAATGAAGTCGCGGGTCGCCGAGCTCGTCGGACAGGCGGAGGAGGCGATGGCCCGTCGGGACTACTTCGCCGCCGAGGATCGACTTGATCTCGCGATGAAGCTCAACCCCGGCAACCCGCTGCTGGAAGGCGGACGTGCGAATGCGCAGATCGGCGCGGGGCTCTACCGCTCGGCCGAGGTCACGCTGTCCGGCCTCTTCCGCAAGCATCCGGCGATGATCGACGTCGGGTACGAGGCCGATCTCCTTCCCAGTCCGATCCGCCTGCGTCTCGCAGCGCAGTCGATCGAGGCGATCATCGCGAAGGATCCGGGAGGTTCCGGCGGCATGGGCGTCGTCGTGGCCTACATCGGACGCCAGCTCGGCGATCGCACCATGATCCGGCGAGGGCTGGAACTCATGGACGGCTCCCGCAACGCTTCGCTCGTGCCGCGTCTCCGTGCGGTGTGGCTCGCGGAGAAGCCGTTGCCCGGGCTCGAGGAGCAGGGCGACGGTTGAGCTCGCGCTCCGACCGGTAATTCCGTGCCTCGGCGGCGTCGAGGGCGGGGGCATGCGTCGGGCACGTTTTCATGCCGCCGATCGTGGATCCGATCGCGCGATGCCGTCGATGAGACTCACATGAGCGGATTCGGCATGCCATCCGAGATCTCCGCCTTGCAGTCCGTGCAGGCGCAGCGGGACGCCGCGACGACCCGCAACCGCACCCGTGCCGCGCTCGAGCGTCGTCGCTCCGAGACCGAGGACGAGGAGCGGTTCCGCGTGGCCGACGTCGCGGACATCTCGGTCGTGCGGAAGCTCGAGGACGAATCCGAGGGCGAGGACGAGCGGTCGCGTCGTCGGCGCGAGCGGGATCACGCCGACCTGAAGCGTCGGGACGGCGGCGATGGGGTCGACGAGGGCGGGCACATCGATCTCACCGCCTGAAACGCGAGGCGCCGATCAGACGCTGCGAAGTCGTCTGGCGGTCCGAACGCCGAGCGCCCGGTGGATCCGCAGCGTCGCATCCGACTTGTTCAACGTGTAGAAATGGATGCCGTCGACCTCGTGATCGAGCAGATCACGACACTGTTCGGTCGCCCAGTGCACGCCGATCTCCGCGATCGCGTCGTCATCACCGTCCTCGGCGCGGTCGAGCGCCTTGAGAAGCGACGCGGGGAACACGGTGCCCGCCGCGAGACTGGACATCCGGCGAACACCGGCCCGCGAGGCGATCGGCATGATGCCCGCGATGATCGTCGCATCGATGCCGACGAGGCGACAACGCTCGCGCCAGTCGTGGAATGCGTGGTTGTCGAAGAAGAGCTGGGTGCAGATCCACGAGGCCCCCGCGTCGACCTTCGCCTTGAGATGATCCATCGCGACCAGGGTGTCGGGCGTGTCGGGATGTCCCTCCGGGAATCCCGCGACCCCGACCTCGAGGGGATGCCCGTGTCGATCCGAGAACGTCCGGATGTGCCGGACGAGATCCGCCGCGTGTGCGAAGTCACCGGCGGGAACCGCGGAGCCGTCCGCAGGTGGATCACCACGCAACGCCAGGATCGCCTGCACGCCCGCCTCGGCGTACCGCTGGAGGATGTCGTCGATCTCGGCCCGGGTGTGACCGAGACACGTCAGATGCGGCACCGGTTGAAGCCTCGTCTCCCGCAGCAGTCGAACGACGAGGTCGTGGGTGCGGTCCCGGGTCGATCCGCCGGCGCCGTAGGTCACCGACACGAACGAGGGTTCCAGCGGCACCAGCTCGTCGATCCGCGCCGACAATCGCTCCCAGCCTTCCACGGACTTCGGAGGGAAGAACTCGAAGGACACGCTCGGGGGACCGGCAAAGGGGTGCGGGCTCATGTCCGCATCCTACGACGTCGGCGGGAGCCGTTCGGGAGCACGCGGGGGCCGCGATAGACTCCGACCCGATGGCCGCACGGCAGATGATCCCGGGACCGACCGTGAAGCGACTCACGCTCTATCTGCGTGAGGCCGAGCGTCGTCTGTCGCTGGGCGAGACGCAGGTCAGCTCCCGCGAGCTCGGCCGGAGCCTCGGTCTCGGGGACACGCAGATCCGCAAGGATCTCTCGCACGTCGGCCAGTTCGGGCAGGCGGGCGTCGGCTATCGGCTCGATGCCCTCGTCGAGCAGCTCCGCGGGATTCTCGGGAAGGACCGGATCTGGCGGACCGCGGTGGTCGGCGCGGGTCGTCTTGGACAGGCGATCATGTCGTACGGCCCCTTCGCCCGCGAGGGTTTCGAGATCTGTGCCGTGTTCGATGCCTCGCCCGCGATGATCGGGCAGGAGGTCGGTGGCCACCGGATTCGCCCGATGGAGGACCTCGAGGTGCTGGTGCGGGAGCGGGGCATCCTGCTCGGCATCGTGGCGGTCCCCCGAGAGGCGGCGCAGGAGGTCGCGGACCGACTGATCGAGGCCGGCGTGCTCGGCCTTCTCAACTTCGCACCGACCCGACTGGATGTCGGAGACCGTGCGAGTGTGGCGAGCGTGGACCTGTCGTCGCGGCTCGAGCGGCTGGCGTTCCAGGTGTCACTGGGCCTGAAGGGATCGATCGATGCCGAGGACTGAACTTCGAGCCGACTGGATGATCGCGGCGCTGCTGCTCGGACTCGCCGGATGCACGGCGAACGTGGGTCCGAAGGATGGCGCCGTCGCGCAGGCGGCCAGGGTCTCCGCACTCGAGTCCGAGGTGGCGGCGCTGCAGGTGGAGTTGAAGGAGGCCACCGACGCGCTCGCGACCGTCCGGGACCCCGCCCGCGGCCTGCGGGTGGTCGACACCCTGTCCGTGCCCTGGCCCGACCGAGTGGTGGAGGCGAGTGGATCGGCCGTGCGGCCCGGCGGCACGCCTGACGCACCCGCGGTCCTGCAGTTCCGAGTCCGGACCGAGGACGCCCGAGGTCGTTTCCTCCAGACCACCGGACCCGCCGAGGTCGTCGCCGCGACGATCAGTGACACCGACGCCGCGGTCGAGGTCGGACGATGGTCGATCGACGCCGACGTCTGGCGGGACGCTCTTCGCGAAGGGCTGCTCGGGACCGCCTACGCCATCGACCTGCCGTTCCAAGGCTTGCCCGCCGAGGCGCAGTTCCTGCTCGTCCGTCTCGAGCTTCAGGATGTCCGCCTGCACGAGCCCCTGAGGGTGGAGTCGCCCGTCCCGGTGATTCGACCTTTGTCGGAGGCCTCCCGATGACCACTCGGCATCGAGTCGGACTCCTGGTGTCGTGCGGGATCGTGGTGATCGCGGTCGGCGGCTGCCAGAAGGTTCTCTTCGACAAGAAGTCGCCTCGCACGCAGTTCGAGACGCACGACCGGCTCCGCCAGCGGTACGTCCCGCTCGAGGAGGAGGACGTCTTCGGCAACCCGCAGCCGGCGCTTCGGGCGCGGCTGGCACCGGCCTCGTGATCGGACTCGCCCGCACAGGTGGACGGATCGACTCGCTGCGGCGTTCTTTCCGGATCGGATGACCGCACGCCCGCTGGCGGATCCCGGACGCGCGGTTATCATCCTGATTCACGTCCCTCTCGGACGAGGCTTGCCGAATCTGAGGAATCTGGGACGATGGATGGTTGAGGGCTGCGTCGTTTTCGTTCGTTTGTCGCATGAGATCTGAGAAGTCTGGCCGATGATTCGTTCGGCCGACGATTTCCGTCACTCTCCACGACCGCGAACGACGCTCAGGCGAACGGATTCGCTCAAAGCCGCGGGATGGAGCGTGTCGGGCCCGGTCCGGTAGCCCAGATGCGCCTGTCAAGGTCCCCCTACTGTGAGAGGGAAGGGGACGCGTCAGGGATGGACACGGAACGGGTTCAGGGAACAGATGGGGCGTGACGCCTCGGACTGGATGGGACGATCGTGACCACGAAGAACGCCAACCACCGCTCGGGTTCGCTGAGTCGAACCCAGATCGTCTGGCTCGCCTTTCTTGGCAGCATGACGAGTTTCGGTGCGTTCTTCGCCTTCACCAGCCCCAACCCCATGGTCGCGCCGACCGCGGCGATCATCGACGAATCGGTCTCCTTCGACGACACCGGCATCCGCCAGGGCGTCCAGCCCGCGAGCTGGGTCAACGTCGTCGTCCACGACTCCGGTCTTCACTTCGAGGATCACGAGGACATCGACCGTCGTCATCGCAACCAGGGTCTCTCCGGCAACGGCTACCACTACGTGATCGGCAACGGCACCGGCCGCCTCGGCGATGGTGCGATCGTGGCGACGAGCCGCTGGGCCGAGCAGCGTCCCGGTGCGCACGTGGCCGCGAACCTTCGGGGCGGCACCGAGGCGCTCGCCAAGGCCGATGACCTCAACCGCACCTCGATCGGCATCTGCCTGATCGGCGACGGTGACGAACGAGCCTTCACCCCCGCCCAGATCACGGCCCTCGAGTCGCTCGTCCGCCAACTGCAGACGCAGTTCGGGATCGACGACGCCCATGTGCTCCTGCACCGCGACGTCAGCGACGTCGAGGCGCCGGGTCGCTACTTCCCGAGCGCCGAGTTCGATCGCTTCCTCAACACCTCCCGCCCCTGATCGCGACCACCGTCGCACTCGCCGGGCCGGGGGAGAGGTCGGTCCGAGCCTCCTCCGATCGCATGTCTGATCCACTCGAACTCTTCGGGCATCCGGTGCTCGGTCGGATCGGCGTCGGCGCCGCGAGTGTCATCTACAAGGTTCGGGATCCGCACGGGACCCGGCTCGTCGCGCTCAAGCACGTCGTCAAGCGCGCGGAGAAGGACCAGCGGTTCATCGATCAGGTGATCGAGGAGCATCGCATCGGATCGCCGCTGATCCATCCGTCGATCCGTCGGATCGGCAAGCTGCTTCGCAAGCGGCGGATGTTCAAGGTGACCGAGGTCGGCCTGTTGATGGAGTACGTCGAGGCGCCCGGACTCGATCAGATTCCGGCCCCGTCCCCGCTCGACGCGGTGCGGATCTTCATCCGCATCGCCGAGGGTCTGCACGCCATGCACGAACGAGGCATCGTGCACGCGGACATGAAGCCGACGAACGTGCTGGTCGGCGACGACCTTGTGAAGATCATCGACCTCGGTCAGGCGTGCGAGGTGGACACCCGCAAGGACCGCATTCAGGGCACGCCCGGCTACATCGCGCCCGAGCAGGCGCACCGCCGCCGGATCACCGAGCGGACCGACGTCTACAACTTCGGCGCCACGATGTACTGGACGCTCGCCCGCCGGGTCATCCCGACCGTGATCCCGCCCAAGTCGCTCGAGTCGCCCGACGCGTCGCCGCTGAGTTCCGATCGCGTCTCGGCGCCGGATCCGCTCGACGAGGTCGTCCCCGGCGTTCCGAAGTCGCTGGCGGATCTGATCGCCGAATGCGTCCAGATCTCGCGCGGTGATCGACCCGCGACGATGACACCGGTGATCGACCGGCTTCTGCGGGTCGAGCGTGAGTTGGTGGACGCCCGCTGAACGACGACGTCCTCTCCCGATCACGGCGATTCCAGGCGATGCTTCCTCGATTCCAACTCGTGCTCTTCGACCTCGACGGCACGCTCGTCGACTCTGCGCCCGGCATTCACGAAGCCGGCGTCGTCGCCGCGACCGCCGTCGGCGCACCCGTCCCCGATCTCGAGTTCGTGCGGAACGCGATCGGACGCGGCATCGATCGACTGCTGCATCGAGTGTGCTCGGCCCGGATGGACGGAGAGGTCGAGTCGTCCGTTCATCGTGCGGCGCGGACCGCCTTCGACGCGGCGTACGCCCGAACCTGTCTGACCGGCACCCGCTTGCGGGACGGCGTCGAGGACACGCTCGCGACGCTTCGGGCGGAAGGTCGCCGACTGGTCGTCGCCACCAACAAGCCGCGGTCGCCGGCGGTGCAGGTGCTCGAACGACTCGGACTCGACGCCCGTACCGATGGTCTGGTCTGTCCCGAGGACGCGGGCGTCGTGAAGCCGGATCCGGCGTTCGTGCGTCACGCCGCCGCCGGACTCGGGCTCGACCGCGTGCTGCTCGTCGGCGATTCGTCGATCGACGCCGCGACCGCGATGGCCGCGGGCATCCCGTTCGTCGCGATCCGCGGCGGCTACGACGAGGGCCGCGACATCGCCGACCACGAACCACCGCCGGATCGCCTGACGACATCGCCGCGGGACGTGCCCGCGGCGATCAGATCGTTGGAGGCTTGATTGTCGGGTCGGCTGGAGTGGACTCAGCCGTGCCCGTTCGACGCATGGTGGTGGCCGTTGGTCCCGTTGGTCCCGTTGGTCCCGTTGGTGCCGTTCGAACCATGCGACCCGTTCGAGCTGCCCAGGCGGGCGAGTCGTCCACCGAGCGGGCCGGTCGGGGCCGGCGTCGGCTTCTCTTCACCCTCGACCGCGAAGACGTCGAAGGTCGTCTCGTCGAGGAGGGTGTCGACCGCGTTGTGAACCTGCTGGATTCGCTGGTGCAGGGCGCACTTCCGGTCGACGCCGCACTGGCCGCCGCCGAACGGGCACTCCCGCTGGGGTTCCGGTCGCTCGAAGACGAGCCAGACGTCGCGGAGGCGAATCTCGGCCGGGTTCTTCGCGAGGGCGTAGCCCCCGCCCGGGCCGGGAGAGCCGCTGACGATGCCCGCCTGGCTCAGGGCCGAGAGGAGCTTCGCCACGAAGGGACGCTGAAGGCCGCGAGCATCGGCGATATCCGCAGCGGAGACCCGGCGTGTGCCCGGGCCTCGCCACAGCTCGGCGAGGTAGCTGACAGCCGCGATGGCGGTTTCGGTCTGCTTGCCGTACATATCTCAGGAATCGCGGAAGATGAGGTGCCGGATGCAAGGTCCGGCCGAAATCGAGGACGATCTGCACGATTTGTCCGAGGACCGCAGTCGCGGGACAGGAATCAGGCCCAGGAGCAGAAGATGCTGGACCGACGAATCGCCCTGGTGAGCGGACCGGGACTCCGGATCGATGGCCGGTTGGCTGCCGGGGGGGAGCTCGTCCTGGGTCGTGCGAGCGACGCCGACCTGGCCGTTCCCGACGACACCGCCAGCCGCCGACACGCCGCCGTCACACTGGACGACGAAGGCCGATGGACGATCCGGGACCTCGGAAGCCGGTCGGGAACCTCGGTCAACTGGATGACCCTCGACGCCGAGGAGGCCGTCCGGTTGCGGCACGGCGATCGGCTCCGGGTCGGCTCGACGGATCTCCTCGTCGAACTGCCCGACGGCGACGGTCCCGAGGATCTCCCGCCTCCGCCGACGACCCTCGGCGACCACGCGACGCCCTCGGACGACGAGTTCCGCACCCGCGGGAGTCTGCTGCTGCGACTGCGGTCGGACGGCACGCTCGAACGCGAGCTCGGCTGGCAGGACTTCTACGACCGCTATGTCCCGCTCATCACCGGCTTCGCCCGCCGGGCGGGCGCGAAGGACGAGGAGGCCGAGGACGTCGCGCACGAGGTCATGACGAACTTCTTCCGCGCCTCGAGCCGCTTCGAGTACGACCCGAAGGTCGGGCGATTCCGCGGGTATCTCAAGACCGCCGCGCTCAACGCGATGCGATCACGCTGGCGCCGGCGCAAGGACCACCTCGACGTCGACGCGGGCAGCGACCTGCCGATCGAGGACACCTTCGACGCCGACGCCGCGTGGAACCGCGAATGGACGAGAAGCCTCGTCACCAGAGCGCTCGCCACAGTGCGCGAGAAGGGCAACCAGAGCGAGCAGTCGTGGGAGGCGTTCGAGCTCTACGGAAGACGAGGCGTCCCGATCGACGAGGTCGCCGAACGACTCGACATGAAGCCCGACGCGATCCGTCAGGCGAAAAGTCGGATCAGCAGGCAGGTCCGGGCGGAGATCGAACGGCTGCGCGGCGAGGAGGGGTGACGCCTTCGGCGAGATCAGGAGATCAGGAGA
>CAYZSH010000047.1:0-13636 GCA_964481025.1 uncultured Isosphaeraceae bacterium | reverse complement strand
ACGAGGCCGATATGCCATTCCCCTCGACGATCCGCGGGAATCTCCTCGGGATTCTCGACTCGGGCTGATAGATTCGTCGGGGTCGCCCGTAGGTTGCCGGAGGCCCCCCATGATCCCGAACCGAACCCTTCTTCGTCGTCTGTCCGCGGCCATGGTCACGCTCGGGATCCTGCCCACGGGCGTGGTCGCCGACTCGGACGGCTTCGTCGGTCCCGACTGGGTCGAGGATGGCAAGGGTGACGCCGGCAACACGCTGTCGACGGCACAGGCGGTGCGCGGCAACGGCGGCGGCGTGAATCACATCACCGGCGTTGTGACCGGCGGAGGCGGCGGTGGCGGTGGCGGTGGCTTCGCCCGCGGCCTCGGCGACTTCCAGGACATCTACCTCATCTTCATCGACGACCCGAGCGCCTTTCAGGCGTCGACCGCTCCACCGTCGGGCGAAGCCACGTTCAACACCAGACTGAGCCTGTTTCGTCTCGACGGCACCGGCCTTCTCTTCGCCGACGATGCGGCGCCCGGCGTTCCGCAGACCACGCTCTCGAACACGTCGACGAGCGGCGATTCGAAGATCGATCGCCCGGGCGTGTACGGGCTTGCGATCTTCGGTGCGCCCACGGTGCCGTTCGCACTCGGGGACGTCGCGATCTTCCCGCCCGCCGAGGCCGGGGCCACCGTCGGTCCGACCGCGATCGGCGCGAATCGCCCGCTCGTCGGATGGCAGCCCGCGGTCGGCCAGACCGGCACCTATCGGATCCGCGTCGGCGGGGTCCGACTCATCCCCGCCAAGTGCGGCGAGAACGGCTCGTGCTTCGATCCGCATCCCGAACCCGGATGCGACGACCTCGACTGCTGCAGCCGCGTCTGCCAGGTCGATCCGCTGTGCTGCGACGCCGAGTGGGACATCCAGTGCGCGAACATCGCCCGCGGGATCTGCACCGGGTGCGGCGCGCCGCAGTCCGGGCCGTGCGGCCAGGCTCATCCTTCGCCGTTCTGCGACGACGAGGAATGCTGCGATGCCGTGTGCGCGGTCGATCCGTTCTGCTGCATCGACGCCTGGGACGCATCCTGCGTCAAGATCGCGATCCAGACCTGCCACCCGCCCTGCCCGGAGTGTCTGGCGGACTTCAATCAGGACGGGCTGCGTGACGGCGCGGACCTCGGACTCATGCTCGGCGCCTGGGGTGATCCGGGTTGCACCGATCTCAACGGCGACGGACTCACCGACGGCGCCGACCTCGGCCTGCTGCTCGGCGTGCTCGGTCCGTGCCCGGCGTGCGGCGACCCGGATTCGGGCGGCTGCCTCTTCCCGCATCCCGGCCCCGGATGCGCCGACCGCTCATGCTGCGAGACGGTGTGCCTCGTCGATCCCGCCTGTTGTGCGGGCGACTGGGATCAGTCCTGTGCCGAACAGGCCCGGCAGATCTGCGCCCCGGGCTGCGGTGACGCGGACGCCGGCCCCTGCCTCGTGGAGCACCTGTCCCCGGGATGTTCCGATGCGGCGTGCTGCTCCGTGGTCTGCGACGTGCTTCCACGGTGCTGCGAGATCGCCTGGGACAGTCTCTGCGTCGAGTTCGCCTCGCGCCAGGACGTCTGCGGAAACTGAGAACCAAGGTCAGTCGGCGACGAGCCGCCATCGCGCGATGATCGTCGCGTCCAGCGGATCGTCGATCGACGCCTCGACGCCGCCGGCCAGCAGTTCGCGACGTCGTTCGAGCCGGCGATCGGTGCCGCCGTCCGGTGTGAGACGTCGCGCGATGGCCACGTCGATCGCCGCGAGCGCCTCCTGACGGCGACCGAGCGCCACGAGCACGTCCACCTCCGCGATCTCGAATTCAACGCCCTCGGGCGTGTCGTACGGAATCGGGAGTTCGCGAAGCCGTGATCGAGCCTCCTCCGCATGTCCCGATCGAAGGTTCGCCTCGATGAGTTGCAGACGCACCCGTCGCACGAAGCCGAGATCGTCGCCGTAGACGACACGACAGATCTCGAAGCCTCTCCGCAGCGGTTCGATGGCCTCCTCGGGTCGATCGGCCCTGAGCAACCGACGCCCAAGACTGGCCTGGGCCCGACCGGCCCACCCTTCGGGCGCGTCACCTTCGGAGACCAGATCCGCGGCCCGCTGCGCCGCCTCGATCGTTCCCGCCTCGTCACCCCGCACCGAGCGGAGCACCGCGAGCGTGTTCCACGTCGTCGAGACCCGCTCGGTCAGGATCGGTCGTCGTCGAAGACGGATGTCGAGCGCGTCCGCAAGCAGACGCTCGCCCTCGACAAAGCGGCCGTCATCCGGATCGACGCCGTCGCCCTCGATCGCCACCGATTCGACGAGCGTGGTCGCGAGATGCTGCATGCTCATCGCGCGATCCTCGGGATCGACGCCGACGAGCGTCTCGCGGGCCGCGAGCGCGGCTCGATATCTCGCTTCGGCGTCGGCGATCAGCCGTGCCGCCTCGCCGCGGAACGCGGTCGCATCCTCGGTCCGTCCCGCGGCCGCCGCAGTCTCTGCGGCACGCCGGAATCCTCGGGCCGCGTGATACGAGACGCGGCCGAGGTCATGCTCGGTCGCGGCCAGACCGACGGAGACGCCGTCGTCGGCCTCGTCCGCCAGCGTCGATTCGAGCGCGTACGCGAGTTCGAAGCACCGATTCGCCTCCTCGAATCGTTCGAGATTGCAGAAGCTGTCCCCCGCCAGTCGCAGCACTCGGGCCCGGACCCGCGGCTGATCCTCGAGATTCCGATTCGCGACGATTTCCAGTCGCCCGATCAGGTCGGGCAGCCGCATCTCCATCGAGCCGCCTTCCTGCGGATTGAGAAAGGCGAACGCCTCGACGATCGACGCCTCGACCGCTTCCGCATCGCGCCGACGAACCTCGCTCTCGCGGTACAGAAGAAAGAGTCCGATCGATGACGCGACGACGAGGATCAGCACCGTCAGCGCGAAGACCGCAGGGAGCGTGTGCCGCTGCAACGCCTTGTAGAGCAGGTATCCGAGACCATCGCCGCGGGCTCGGACCGGTCGTCCGTCACGCCAACGTTCGAGATCGTCGGCGAACTCGCCGGCCGAGTCATAGCGGCGAGCCGGATCAGGATCGAGCGCCTTGAGCACGATGAGATCCAGTTCGCGTCCGACTCCCTTCACCCGGGATGATGGTCGCGGTGCCGTACGATCGACCCGCTGATCGACGAGTTCCGCGATCGATGCGGGCGTCTCGAACGGACGGGATCCGGTGAGCACCTCGAAGAGCAGCAGCCCGAGGGCGTAGACGTCGGCCCGCGTGTCGATGGTGGTCGGATCGCCGGTGAGCTGCTCGGGTGCGGCGTACGCGAACGTGCCGAGGAACTCACCCTCGACGGTCTGGAGCATCTCGCCGCGTTCGCCGTCCCGCTCGTTCTCCAGTCTGACCAGACCGAAGTCGAGGACGTGCGGATCGCCCGCTCCGTCGACGAGAATGTTCGCGGGCTTGAGGTCTCGGTGGATGACGCCGCGGCGATGAGCCTCGCCGATCGCGTCGGCGATGCGGGCGAGCAGCGCGACCCGCGCCTCGAGTGACGGCGCGTTCCCGCGACACCACGCATCGAGGGGAAGCCCGTCGACGTACTCCATCGCACAATAGATCTGGCCATCGACCGACGTCCCGCTCTCGAAGACCGTCACGATCGCCGGATGCCGCAGTCCGGCGACGACCTCGATCTCGCGTTCGAAGCGACGGCGTTGACGACTGGTGGCGAACCGACCGGCCAGAAGCATCTTCACCGCGACCGGCCGTCGGGTGGCGGTCTGTTCCGCGAGCCAGACGACGCCCTGGCCGCCGCGATGGATCTCGTGCAGGAACCGGAAGCCCGGGACCTCGGGCCGATCGTCGCCGGATCGCCCCGCGGTCGCGGCGGCGACGTCATCGGCCAGCGCATTGGCGACGCGAAGTCGATCGAGTTCACCACGACACGCGGGACACGACTCGAGGTGCGCGACGAAGTCACCATCGACGGTCATGCCCGCGGCCACGGCCTCGAGCATTTCGTGCGGTGGACAGTCGCCGGTCGTCACGATCAGGCCGCCTCGTCGAACTCGGACTCGATCTCGGCGACGAGCTTCTGCAATCGCTCCGCGATCCGACTCTTCGCCACGTACACCGACTGGATCGGCATCTCGAGCTGCTCGGAGACGACCGCGGGCGTCAGACCGTGCACCATGAGCATCTCGAACGCCTGCATCGTTCGGGGATCGGAGCGGCCGGAGTCCCGCAGACGCGACATCGCGAGTTCGGCGATGCGACTTCGGCGCTCGCGTTCCCAGAGGTCGCCGAGCGATCGGTCGTCGTCGAGATCGACCATCGCCGATTCGCCGCGCACCGCACGGCGACCATGGGCCCGCCGCACGTCAAGAATGCGGTACCGAGCGATCCCGACCAGCCAGGCCCCCAGACGCCCCCGCTCGCGGTCGTACCGGCCTTCGCGGTACTGCTCGACGAATCGGGCGATCGTCTCCTGCGCGACGTCCGCGGCTTCCTCATCTGACAACCCGAGGTTGCGGGCGAAGCCGTGCAGGATCGGTCGGTACCGCGCGTCGAACGCCTCCCACGCGGCGGTCGCCGCCGGATCGTGCAGGGCCGCGAGCATCGCGGTGGTGGTTCTGGAGTTGTTCGGATCGAAGTCTGACACGCTGCGAACTCCACTACCCCCGGCACCAACCCTGTCTTCGGACGGCCGCCATCGGTCGTCGCTCGATGATCATCGGTCCTTCGCCGCGTCGGCCTCCTCACGAAGACTGCGGGTGATCGCGGTCTCGTGCACGGGAACGCTCGCCCGATCGAGCCGGTCCTTCGCGGCGTGAAACGCGTCGGCATCGACGGTTCGCGGATCCCGCCGCGACGCCTCGACGAACGCTCGCACCTCGCCGATGCCCGCCTCGACCTCGGCGACCAGTTCGGGGGCGAGTTCATCGCGGACCCGCCCGAGCGCCTCCTCGATCCACTTGGCATCGAGCGCCGCGTTGACCGCGAGATCGACCACACGGTGGACGAGCATGTCCTCGCGAGCGTGCGCGTACGACTCGGCCTCGATGCGCTCGACCTCCTCGACGGTCAATCCGTGACTCGGGACGACCTGCACGCGGGCGCGTCGACCGCTGCGTCGTTCGACCGCATCGACCCCGAGCACGCCGTTGGCGTCCACGTGGAAGGCGACCTCGATCTGCGGAATGCCCGCAGGCATCGGCGGCAGACCGCGCAGTTCGAAGCGGGCGAGGCTGCGGCAATCCGAGGCCATCTCCCGTTCACCCTGCAGGACGTGCAGCGCGACGTTCACCTGACCATCGACCGAGGTCGAGAACATCTCGGTCGCCCGCGTCGGGATGGTCGAGTTGCGCATGACCAGTTTCGCGACCGCCCCGCCCGCGGTCTCGAGACCGAGACTGAGCGGCACGACATCCAGCAGCAGCGCATCGCGTCGAATGCCGGCGAGCACCGATCCCTGCACCGCGGCACCAAGTGCGACGACGCGATCCGGATCGAGCGCGTCATACGCGGGTCGCCCGAACCACGACTCGACCGCCTCGCGAACGAGCGGCATCCGCGTCGAACCGCCGACGAGCACCACGCGGTCGATCACGTCGCGCTCGAGACCGGCGTCCCGCATCGCCCGCTCGCACGCCGCGAGCGTCCGATCGACCAGCGGCCGCGCCTGCGCCTCGAACCACGACCGCTCGACGGTCCGGTCGAGATCCGGAAGCACGCCACCGCCGTCGACGACCAGCCTGGTCGCGTCCGCGTCGCCCAACGCGATCTTCGCCCGCTCGCCGACCTCGCGAAGCAACGCCCGACGTCGCGCCCGATCCGCGTCCGCGAGATCCTCACGCTCGGCAAGGTCCGCCAGCAGATCCGCCACGATCAAGCGGTCGAAGTCGTCGCCGCCGAGGTGCGAGTCGCCCGCGGTCGCGAGCACCTGGAAGATCGCCTCGCCCTCGGCATCGCCCGGGTCGGGCGGCACCACCTGAAGCACCGTGACGTCGAAGGTCCCGCCGCCGAGGTCGTAGACGACGATCGTCTCGCCGTCGTCGCGACGGCCGATCCCGTACGCGAGCGCCGCCGCGGTCGGTTCGTTCACGATCCGCACGATGTCGAGACCGGCGAGCCGGCCCGCGTCGCGGGTCGCCTGCCGCTGCGCATCATCGAACCACGCCGGCACCGTGACGACCGCCCGCGTGACGGAGACGCCGAGCGCGTCGGAGGCGCGATCCCGAAGATGTCGAAGCAGATCGGCGGAGACCTCCTGCGGCGTCCGGGCCCGACCGCCGACCTCGACGCACGCCAGTCCGCGGACACCCTCGACGACGGGGTACGAGACCGCGCCGGCATCGTCGAGCCGCTCGTCGAGCCGACGGCCCATGAATCGCTTGATGCTGTAGACCGTTCGCTCGGGATGCGTGCGAAGCGCGGCGGCCGCCGGTCGCCCGACCGCCTCGACCGCACCATCCTCGGCGTATCGCACCACGGATGGCACGAGTCCATCGTCGTCGGCGTTGCCGACGGTCGCGAGAATGCGGGGGCCAGCCGCATCGGCCACCGCCACCAGCGAGTTGGTGGTGCCGAGGTCGATGCCGATGATGGGCGTGGCCGCGGGGTCCGGGGAGTCGGCGGTCATGCGGGCAGTCTACGACCTCGGGCGGACCGCTTCGCCCCCAGAAACGACACGCGGTCCGCGCCGATGTCGGCACGGACCGCGAGGCCGTTCCCTGTTTCCCGAATCCGAGGACTCGCCGATGACGTGCCCTCGGTGATTCAGCGTTCATTCCCCGTGTCGGAACCCGGCGAGCCGAGCCAGGTCAACCGACTCGGCGGACGCCGACTCGACGCGGCTCGACCTGGATCTCGATCGTTCTTCCAGTCGCGAGGCGACCTCGACGATCCTCGCTCGGATCCTGGCCTTCGCGGCCTGGGATTCGACCAGCAGCTCCGCGGGGGTCGGCTGCGAACGACGGTGCTGACGCGGATGACCGTGCGGGTCGGGCGTCTCCGATGATCTGCTTGAGTTTCCTGACACCTCTGTGCTTCCAGTTGTTGATGGTGCTGACGTTGACGCCCAGTGACTGGGCGGCCTGTTCGTAACTGAGGCCTCGACAGACGATCAGCCGGATGGCGGCCTGTTCGTTGTCTGTGAGCGTGGCCACAGCCTGCTGCAGGGTGGCGTTGCTCACGAAGCCCATCTCGGCCGAACCCCGATCCGCGGGATCCGAACCGTGATCGACGCCTGCACCCGACCGATTCCGGAGATCCTCTCCGGCTCGACGGTGCCGAACCTCGCGGTGATACGCCTTGCGTACGAGGTTCTCGCCGATACGAAAGAGATAACTCACCGTGATCTCTCTGTTTTCGAGATTCCGCACCGAAAACAGTCGGAAAAAGACTTCCTGTGCCAGATCCTCGGCCCGCTCGCCGTCGGTGAGCCGCCGGAGAAAGGCCACGACTCGGCCGTGGTGTTCGTCGAAGAGCGCCCGAACCACCCGGGCCCGAGCGGCCCCGAACTGAGGTCGGGAACCGGTCGCCTCGAATGCCGCAGGCCTCTGAAGCGGACGGGGCTCGGCGGACGACTCGATCGGGTCGTCGTCGCGCACCAGCCGGGGAAGCGTGATCTCGGTCATCCGGGGCTCCTGGATCATCAGGGTCTCGTCGGCGGTCCGAAGCGGGTGGGCGGAAGACGTACCGCTCAAGACGGGATCCTGTTCGAGGGTGCCGCCATTCACGGAAACACCGGAGAAGACGAGGGTCGGATTGGATTCGAGGGACATGGGCGTCTCCACGCGCAGGTTCGGCCGAGTCCGGGGCTCATGTGGTCCGGAACGGCCTCGTCGGCGGCGACTCTACGGGTCGGATCGCGAGGTCCGACCGAGTCGTGCCTTTTTTCGGGTCAATCGTTGAACGTCCCGATCGAGCGATCCATCCAGACCGCGCGACCGGACCGTGACGCACGTCACGGACCGACCGACCCGTGGTCGTCATCGGTCCCTGGGAGCACCCCACGATCGCGCAGGCCCGAGAACCAGACGGGTGGCGACCGATAAGTCATCCTCGGCGTCGCGTCTTCGAAAGTCTGGCGGAGGAAGGCGAATTGTGGGCGAGGTCGGGAAAGAAACGATCAAGACGGTTCTTGTCGTTCCATCGGCAAAGGCCTAGCCCGCGCCGACCACTCCCCCGCTCACTCTCCTGGGGGGTCTCCTGCCCTGCCTCAGCAGAAGGCCCTTCATTCACGACCCGCCGGCCCGACTGGGCCGGCGGTCGTCTTGATGCCCTGTCCGGTCCGGCGTCGCCGTCGGAATCACTTCCCGCGCGGCAGGCCGTTCAGCACCGAGCCGAATCGGCGACGGGCGATCGACTCGAGCGGCGTGAGAACCGCGAGGGTCGGGGCATCGAAATCGCGTCCATCCGCAAGGACCTCGAAGCGTCGGGTTCGTCCGTCGATCCGCACCCGCACCTCCAGCCGCCGAGGTCCGGATCCGGAGGAGACGCCGTCCGACATCGCCCAGCCTGCGGTGACGACGGCCTCGCGGATCGCCGCGACATTCTCGTCGTCGACCACCACCGTCTCGTCGGTCACGCCTTCCTGTGCAGAGGCGCCGGAGCCGATGGCCATCGTCCCGTCGCCGGTCAGGTCGTAGATCATGAAGCGGCCGTCCGTCACGTCGCGGTCCTCGACCCGCAGCGCGAAATCCGGCTCCCCGGACGAATCGCCGGGTGGACTCGAAGCGCACGCGGCGAGCACGAGACTGGCGATCACTGTCGCGAGCCGGCTCACAGTCGCGATCACGACCCCGTGTCCTCGGTGGCGCGGTACCGCGCCCAGGGATCGGGACCGAAGTCGTACCGCTCGGGATACCTCGGTACGCCGTCGGGCGGGAGATCGGCCGCCCAGGCCAGCGCGGCGATGCGTCGGATCGCCGCCCGGAGCCGGGGGTCTTCGTCGAGTTCGGCCTTCGCCACGATCTCGGCGTCGCTCTCGTCGCCGGACGCGGGTGCCGGCACCTCGAAGCGATGCACGACGATCCAGTCGCGGCCGTCGCGACGGCACTCGAGAACCTGCAGCACCTCGCGGCGACCGGGCTGAAGAAGCTTGGGGTTGCCTTCGTAGTTCCCGGCCTCGGGCTCACCGAGTCCGAGACCGTCGAGATCTCGCCAGAGTTCGGCGAGCTGGGCACGACGAAGATGACGCGAGACGCCCGGACGATCGCCCAGATCGAGGGTCGGGCCGACGTCCGCCCGCAGCGATCCGTCGGCGAGGATGATCGCCCGCCCCGGCCGGAGATGAACCGGCCAGTCCTCAGGATGCTGCTGGATCTCGCGGACGAGACCCGGACCGACCACCACGCCCGCCGCGATGATCCCGTCCTCGGGGACGCCGTCGGCGACTGGGGCCGGGGTCGATCCGCACCCGACCAGGCACATCGCGATCGCCGTCATCAGAAGGCCGGCGATGAAGACTCGGATCGCTCGTCGGTCGAGGGTCATGGCGGCACGGTAGCAGGGGGAACGCGCTCGGGTACCGTGTCCGATCCAGCGGAACGAGGCTCCGCGCCCCCCGATTCACGCACGTCCCTCCCACGCCCCACCGACACCCCACTCTCACCATGAAGACCAGCGTCACCTGGCTGAACGACTACCTCGATCCCCCGCTCGACGCAGACCGACAGGCCGATCTGCTGACCGCGGCGGGCTTCCCCTACGACGGTGGCGAGACGGCGCCCAACGGCGAGCCGTGGCAGGAGATCGAGACGACCAGCAACCGCGGCGACTGCCTGTGCCATGTCGGTCTCGCCCGCGAGGCGGCGCTTCTGGGCGGCGTCACCCTCAAGTCGCCGGAAGGTCGGCCCGTGGAGTCCGGGCCGCCCGTCGCCGACCTCGTCGAGGTTCGGAATCTCGCCCCCGACCAGTGCCCGCTCTACACCGCGCGGATCATTCGCAACGTGACGGTCGGCCCGAGCCCGGAGTGGCTGCAGCGGCGGCTGGAAGCGATCGGCCTCGTCCCTCGCAACAACCTGGTGGACGCGACGAACTTCGTGCTGTTCGAACTCGGGCAGCCGACGCACGTGTTCGATCTCGATCTCCTGCGCGGCCATCGCATCGAGATCCGCCCGGCCCGCGCCGGCGAGACCATGCAGCCGCTCGGCGAAGGCGCGACCACGCTCGAACTCGTCGAAGGCGACCTCGTCATCGCGGACGCGGAAAGACCGGTGGCCCTCGCGGGCGTCAAGGGCGGCGCCGAGACCGCCGTCACCGCGAACACGCGACACGTCCTGCTTGAAGCCGCGACCTTCGACCCCGTCGCGGTGCGATCCGCGAGCCGGCGTCACCGCATCTCGAGCGACTCGTCGTACCGCTTCGAGCGGGGCGTGCACCCGGCCGAGGTCGGCGCCGCCGCCGATCGACTCGCCGCCCTGATCCTTGAGATCGCGGGCGGTGAACTCTGCCAGGGTGTCGTCGCGGACGGCCGACCGATTCCCTCGCCGCGCACGGTGTCGATGCGACCCGCTCGCTGTCGCGCGATCCTCGGGATCGAGATCGCGGACGACGAGATCGAACGGCTCCTCACCGGACTCGGTCTCGCCCCGCGTCGCACGGACGATCGCCTCGAGTGCACGGTGCCGCCCCGCCGCCTCGACCTCGAGCGCGAGGCCGATCTCATCGAGGAGATCGCCCGCACCCACGGACTCGAGAGACTGCCGGTCGCGGAGACGATCCACATCCGCGCGGTGGCGCCGAGACCGACCGATCAGGCGCTCAACGCGATCCGCACCGAACTCGTCGGGCTCGGATTCCACGAGACGATCACGCACACGCTCGTCGGTCGCGAGGCCGCGGCCCCCTTCGTGCCGCACGGTCGCCGACCGCTCGAAGTCGACGACGAGCGGGCCGCCGCCGAGCCGGTGCTCCGCCCGTCGGTGCTTCCGAGCCTGCTCCGGGTCGCGGCGCACAACCACGATCTCGGAACCACCTCGGTCCGGCTCTTCGAGACCGCATCGACGTTCGATCAGGGCGAGGACGGTCATCACGAGGCGCGACGCCTCGGGTTCCTCGTCGATCCGCCCGCGGACCTGGATTCCCGCGACGCGACCGAACTCGGCCAGGCCGCCTTCGGCATCGCCCGCACGAGCGTCGACCGACTCGCGGCTCGCCTCGGCGTGCGTCAGGTGACGGTGGAACCGACCGAGGCCGCCGGACTCGCCCCCGCCGCGGCAGTCATCTTCGACGGCGATCGGGTCGGCGTGATCGGCCTCATCTCCGAGAACGCCCGCGCCCGTCACGGCATCGAACGCCCCATCGCCGCCGCCGAACTCGAACTCGCCCCCGGCGGACTGGCGGCCGCGATGAATGGCTGGCCGCGCGACACCGCGGCCCGCGATCTCGCGGCGTTCCCCGCGATCGAACGGGATCTCACCGTGATCGTTCCCGAGTCGGTCGTGTGGCGCGATCTCGAATCGGTGTCGGTCGCGGCCGAGCCGCCGCTCCTCGAGACCGTCGAGTTCGTCACGGTCTTCCGAGGTGGACGACTGCCTGCCGATCGCAAGGCCGTCACGCTTCGACTCCGCTTCCGCGCCGCCGACCGGACGCTCCGACACGAGGAGGTCGATCCCGGGGTGGCGATGGTCACCTCGGCGCTGGAAGCCCTCGGTGGCGAGATCCGGCGATGAGCGAGGCCGGGCGAGCGCCGTTCTCGACCTGGACGCAGGGCGCATTCACCGACGCCCTCGCCGCGAAGCGATCGGTGCCGGGCGGCGGCGCCGCGGCCGGTTCGGCACTCGCGCACGCGGCGGCACTCGGCTCGATGGTGATCTCGTTCACCCGCGGGAAGGCTCGCTACGCCGAGCACGAGACGATGCTGGCGGAGACCGCCGAGCGACTCGAACACGCCCGATCGGAAGGCTGGCGTCTTGCGGACCTCGATGCCGACGGCTTCGAGGCGTTGTCCGCGCTCTGGCCGCTTGCGCCGGATGATCCCGCTCGCGTCGCGGGGTGGGCGAGCGCGGTGCGGGCTGCGGTCGAGGCGCCGAGGGACGTGGTCCGTGTTGCCGATGCCCTCGCGACCGACCTCGCGGCCCTCGTCGGCCGCACGAGCCCGCTGCTTCGCAGCGATCTCGCGATCGCCGGACGCTTCGCCGCCCTCGCCGCGGAGGCTGCGGGATGGAACGTCGAGATGAATCTCGAAGCGCTCGAGGCGCTGCCCGACGGCGGTGCCGCCGAGGCGGCGTCGCTCGCGAGCGAGATCCCGGCGACGATCGCTCGGGTGCAGGCGACGGCCGACCGGATCGATGCCGCGTGCCGAGCAGGCGGCCGGGAGACGATCTGAGGGGACTTGAAGAATGGAGCATGGAGAATCGACAATGAAGAGCGGGCGATCAAGAAGCCGTCTCCTGCTCTCCTGATCACCTGATCTCCTGCTCTCGCCGAAGGCGCCCCCTATGGCTGATCCGCGTGACCGAGTGGACATCGACGGACTCCGGACACCCGACGATGCGGGCGCCGGGAAGTCGTCGAAGAACGATGCCGGCGAGGCGAAGCGGTTCATCATGATCTGGTTCCGCTGCTGTCACGCCTACGGCCGCCTGACCCGCAACGCCGCCGGGACGCACTACGCCGGGCGGTGTCCGAAGTGCGCGGCGCCCGTGTCGGTGAAGATCGGCCCCGGCGGAACGGATCGCCGGATGTTCGAAGCCCGCTGACGCGGACAGTCCGGACCGCCGAGCGGGTACGGTGCCCGCCATGGGTCTCGTCGTCCTCTTCGCCTCCGCCGCGCTGGTGATCCTCGTCGCGTTGGTCTACGCCGCCGTGCGTGAATCGCTTCGGCCGGCGCGCCGCGCGACGGGATGGGCGCTTGGCGTTGGGTGGCCCGTCGATCCCGAAGCCGCCGGGTTCCCGTTCGAGAGCTGGACGCTCGACCGACCCGACGGCGTGCATCTGCCGGTCTGGGACGTGCCCGGACGGATCGACGACGGCCCCGTGCTCGTGCTGCTTCACGGCTTCGGCCGATCGCGTCTGACCTGGGTGCCCTATCTCGACGACTGGACCGCTCGGGCGAGCCGCGTCGTCATGATCGATCTCCGCGGACACGGCGACGCGACGCCCGACGGCGCGGGTCTCGGTGATCCGGATGTCGAGGACGTCGCGGCCCTCGTCGAACGGCTCGCGGTCCCCGAGAATCGCAGCGTCATCGTCATCGGTCGAAGCCTTGGCGCGACGGTCGGCATCCTCGCCGCCGCCGCATGCCCGCGGATCGACGGCGTGGTCGCGATCGCGCCGTACGAGACGCTCGCGGTACCGCTCTCGCAGCGCATCCGACTCCGAGGTCTGCCCGATCGACCGATCACGTGGCTCGCGATCCGCGTGCTGGCGATGCTCGGACGACGCCCCCGATCGACCCGCGCGGCCGCGGCGCGACTGCGGGTGCCGCTCCTCGTCGTTCAAGGCACCGCCGACCCGATCAGTCCGGAGCCCGGCGCGCGGGCGATCGCCGCGGCCGCCCCGAACGCCCGCTACGAACTGGTGGAGGGCGCCGGTCACGGCGATCACTGGGATCTCGAGCCGCGACGACTCGATCAGGCGCTCGATGAGTTCTTGCGCCTTCGGCGAGAGCAGGAGATCAGGTGAGCAGG
>CAYZSH010000046.1:0-13751 GCA_964481025.1 uncultured Isosphaeraceae bacterium | reverse complement strand
TCAACGAGGTGCCCGACTACGAGCGGGCGGTCGAGAGCGGCACCGACGACTTCCTGTCCAAGCCGGTGAACAAGCTCGAACTCGTGACCCGCGTGAAGAGCCTGCTGCGGGTGCGTCTGCTTCGGAAGCGACTCGAGTCGCTGCTGAAGGAGACCAGCGGCAACCCCGCGAACTGAGGCCCGTTCCGATCTGAAACGACACGACGGCCACCGCATCGCGGTGGCCGTCGCCGTTCGGTCGTCGGGCGTGTGCCTGTGCTCGTCTCAGCCCGCGGTGCGGGTCATCATCGAGGGCGCGTCGCCGGGTCGGATCCAGCGGCTCGTTCCGCCGCGGGGCTCGGCACCGTGCAGCAGGTGATCGAGGTAGCGCTGAAGGCTCGCGATGTCGAACTGGTTGAGCCAGTCGCGTCGGGCGGATCGGTTGAACTCGCGGATCGACTGGATCAGGTGGTCCTTGGCGGGCATGTCTGGCTCCGAGGAATGGTGTCTGCGAAGGGAGGTCCGGCGGCGAAGGGGCAGGTCGGGGCTCGAATCGAACCTGCGTCCATGACCGCCGTCGAGGTGAGATGTCGGACACCCGGGGACCCGTGATCGAACCGATAACCGGCCGCGATCGCCCATATTCGGACGTAGGGACCTTGATGGGGCCCACGTGGCACCGGATACGGAATGCAGGGAACCGGCGACCACCACGGATGGTGGTCGCCCGTCGGCAAGATTTTTTGTGACTCAACGTCCCACCCGGATCAGGCATCCGGGGGTCGGAAGGACAGCTTCGCCCGTCCGACATCGGGATGCAGCTCGAAGATCCGGTCGAGGCGAGTGATCTGGAGGACCTGTGCGATCGCCCCTCGGACGCCGGCCAGCCGGACATCCCCGCCTCGAGTGCGAAGTCGGGTGTGGATCCGCAGCAGGGCCGCCAGACCCGCGCTGGAGACGATCTCGAGGTCCTGACAGTCCAGCACGATCCGAGTCGCACCTTCGTCGATCATCCGGCCGACCTGTTCCAGCAGGCCGTCGGCGGTGCGTGCGTCGATCCCGCCCTCGGCGCGGAGGACATGGACGTCGTCATCGACTTCGACCGGGAAGACTTCCATGTGCGGGTTCCTGAGGGGCTCGGGGGGTCACTCGCTCACGACCTTCATCGCGACGAGGTCCTGGATGTCGAGGATGCCGACCGGACGGCCGTCCGCGTCGACCACCGGGATCTCGTCCACGCGCCGCTCCCGGACCATCCGGACGGCGTCCCGCACGAGGTCGGTGTCGGCGAGGCAGCGAGGTTCGCGGGTCATGACCTCCTCGATCCGACCCGCGAGGGCGACTGCGCCGCGGGTGTTCACGAGCCGGCGCAGATCGCCGTCGGTGAAGATGCCGCTGAGGCGACCGTCCGCATCGACGAGAAGGACCGCGCCCGCCCGCCGACCGTCGCCTGCGGCGGCCAGCGCCGCCTCGACGGTCACGGTGTCGGACACGACCGCGACGTTGCGGCCGACCTGGAATCGGAGGACCTCGACCACCGGTCGCAGACCCGCCCCCAGCAGGCCGCCGGGGTGGTGCCGATGGAAGGCGTCGGCGTCGAAGTCACGTCGGCGCGCCGCCGCCAGCGCCAAGGCGTCTCCGACCGCGATCATCGCGGTGGTGCTGGCGGTCGGGGCGAGATTGAGCGGGCACGCCTCGGTGACGCGACCGAGGGTGAGATGCGCCGCACAGAGTCGGCCGAGCGAGCTCGCACCGTCGCGACTGATGCCGATGCAGGGCACGCCGTCGGCGGCGAGGATCGACGCGAGGGCGACGACCTCCTCGGTCTCGCCCGAGTACGAGAGCAGCAACGCGACGTCGCCGCGGCGGACGCGGCCGAGGTCCCCGTGGACGGCCTCGGCGGGGTGGAGCGTGTGCGACGGACGACCCAGACTCGACAGCGTCGCCGAGATCTTCGCCCCGACCAGTCCCGACTTGCCCATGCCCGCGACCACGACGTGACCGTCGCAGTCCGCGACCATGCCGATCGCGCGGCCCCAGTCACCGGAGGTCGCGTCGAGTTCGTCGGCGAGCCGGTCGAGCGTCGTCGATTCGGCGCGGAGCACCGAACGGAGGAAGGCCACCTCGTCGGGCGGGCACTCGGTCGGTGGGGATGCGGAGGTCGGCTCGGACGGCATCCGTTGATTGTACGGCGGTCCCGAAGCCGACTCCGACCGCCGTCGCCGGTATCGTGCCGGTCATGACGCTCGAGGACGACTACACCGTCCGGCTGGGCACCTTCGAGGGCCCGCTCGATCTCCTGCTGTACCTGATCCGGCGGGCGGAGGTCGATATCCACGACATTCCGATCGTGGAGATCACCGACCAGTATCTCGATGCGATCGCGGACATCGACGCGGAGGCCACGCTCGACATCGACGCGGCGGGCGAGTTCCTCGTCATGGCGGCGACGCTGGTCGAACTCAAGTCCCGCACGCTCGCCCCGCGTCGGGGCGGGGCCGATGGTGAGGACGCCGGCGACGCCCCGGAGACCGAGGAGGTCGATCCCCGGCACGATCTGGTCCGACAGCTGCTCGCGTACCAGCGGTTTCGTTCCGCGGCGGGCGAACTCGACGACCGGCGCGAGGAATTCGCGTCGCGGTGGCCGGTCCGCATCCGGGTGGGGCAGGCGGCGGTCGAGGAAGGCGACGGCGAGGATGAGGCGCCCTCGCTCGAACTCGACGACGTCCACGCGGGCGATCTCTTCGCGGCGTTCGAGCGGATCATGGCCGCGATCGATCCGACGCGACTCGGCGAGCACGCGGTCGAATACGACGACACGCCGATCGGCCTGCATCAGGAGGATCTGGTCGATCGCCTGCAGCGATCCGCGACCGGACGCATGCCGCTTCGCGAGGCGTTCGAGGGGCGGAGCCGCGGCGCGATGATCGGGTTGTTCCTTGCGGTGCTCGAACTCGCCCGGCAGCAGCGGATCCGGTTCCATCAGGACGACGTCGGCGACATCGATCTCGAACTGCGCGACGATCCGCCGCCGCCGCCCGAGTGATTCGGATCACCCGCTGCGATCACGCCCGCCGCCGTGCTCCCGATCCCAGTCGTCGAGGACCTCGAGGAACGAGGGGCCGTGGTCGGCGATCTTCTTCCGCCCCAGTCCGCGGATCGACTCCATCGCGGCAAGATCCGACGGTCGCAGTCGGGCGAGATCCCGCAGCACCGCGTCGGTCGCGATGACGTACGCCGGCTTGGCCTTGGATTCCGCGAGTTCGCGGCGTCTTGCTCGCAGCGCTTCGAAGAGATCGCGATCGACACCTTCGAAGTCGTCGGCATCGCGGCCGCGGGCCGCCGGTCGTGACTGCTTCGTCGGTGGAACCGGCTTGACGAGCTCGATCTCCCGTTCGCCCCGGAGCACGGCCACCGCGTCGGGGCCGAGCATCACGACGGGACGGTCACCCGGGGAGCGGGCCAGCACGTCCTGAGCGATCAGTTGTCCGATGAGATCGACGACCTGGTTCTTCGCCAGGTTCGACAGCAGGCCGTGCACGGAGAGTTCGTCGTGCCGAAGCTCGAGCACCCGGACGCTTCGGCTCCCGGTGAGGATCTCCGCCACGTGCCCGGCACCGAATCGCTGGTCGAGGTTCGCGAGTCGCGCGACGCACGAGACGATCTTCTTCGCGATCGTCGTGGCATCGTCGAGAAGATCGATCTCGCCGAGGCACGCGTCGCAGGCGCCGCAGCCTCCGGGTTGCTCGTCCGCACCGCTCCATTCGTGGCCGAAGTACTCGACGAGCGCACGATGGCGGCAGCCGATGCCGCGGCACCATGAGACGGTCTCCCGCAGCAGTTCGAGCTGTGCCTGCGTGTTCGCGACGACCGCGTTCTCGTCGGCACCCTGCATGATCGCCTCGCTCGCACTCCGCTCGACGAGCCCCTGCCATCGGACGGCGTCTGCGGGAGCGTGCAGCAGCACGCACTCGGCGACGAGTCCGTCGCGGCCGGCGCGGCCCGCCTCCTGCTGGTAGTGCTCGAGCGACTTCGGCATGGTCGCGTGGATGACGCACCGCACGTCGCTGCGATCGATACCCATGCCGAAGGCGACGGTGGCGACCACGACCGGCAGCCGGTCGGCCTGGAACGCCTCGTGAACGCCGCTGCGGTCCTCCGCGCTCATGCCGGCGTGGTAGTGCGCGGCTTCGATGCCGTGGCGGCGCAACGACTCGGCGATCCGCTCGGTCTCCGCCCGGGTCTGGGCGTAGATGATCGACGCGTCACCGCGATGCCGGCCGAGCACCTCGAGGATCTGCGTCGTCGCATCGGAGCGGGGGCGGACGCGGAAGACGAGGTTCGGACGATCGACCGATCCGACGATCCGCTCGGCATCACGAAGCCGGAGTTGTTCGACGATGTCGTCGCGCACCCGGGGGGTCGCGGTGGCGGTGCAGGCGAGGATCGGCACGTCGGGAATGCCGTCCCGGATCGTCGCCAGTCGTCGATAGTCGGGGCGGAAGTCGTGACCCCACTGGCTGATGCAGTGCGCCTCATCGATGGCGATGAGACACGGCCCCGCATCGGCGAGGATCGACTTCAACGACCCCAGCCCGAGTCGTTCGGGAGCGAGATAGAGCAGCGGAACGCGACCCGCGACGAATTCCCGCACGATCTCGCGGCGTTCCGTCTCGTCCACCAGTCCGTGCAGCGCCGCGGCGGGGACGCCGTTGGCCCGCAGCCCGTCCACCTGATCCTTCATCAGGCTGACAAGCGGACTCAGAACGATCGCGGGACGGCCGCGCACCAGCGGTGGGAGCTGGTAGCAGACGGACTTTCCGCCGCCGGTCGGAAGCACCAGCAGCGCATCTCGCCCCTCCAACGCCGCCGTGACGGCCCGCTGCTGCAGCGGTCGCAGTTCATCGTGTCCCCAGACCTCGCGAAGGATCTCCGAGGCTCGAGCGAGTTCGTCATGCCGAGTCTGGGAACCGTCGGTCGTCACGACGAGAGGCCGTGCATCGCGACGGCGTGGACCACGCGTTCCTGAAGTGTCTTGGCTCCGCGAATGTTGTCCGCCACGTTGTTGCAGAGCACGCTGAAGGTCCAGCGTCGTCCGTCCGGCGTGGTGACGAATCCACTCAGCGTGCTCACGCCGTTGATGTAGCCGGACTTTCCGTCGACGTGGCATCCCTCGGGCAGATCGCGGAAGCGTTTCGCGAGCGTCCCGTCATCCTCCACGCCTCCGCGGCTCAGACTGTCGATGAAGATGGAGCGGAGCGCCGGGTCGTCGTCGAAGGAGTCCAGCCACGCGGTGAGGAAACTCGCGGTGACGCGGTTGTCGCGGCTCAGGCCCGAACCATCGGAGACGCGGACCTCCGCCAGCAGGTCGCCACTCGCGGGGCCGAGTCGCTCGGCCGCGATCTCGTGGATGACCTGATCGGCGTCGGTCCAGGAACCGGGCAGGCCGGTGCGGGCGTGGGCCGCTCGCTTGAGCAGGGATTCGGCGTAGAGGTTCTGGCTTTCCTCGTTGCACCGCTCGACGATCGGGCCGATCGGCGTCCGGATCACGGGGCCGACCCGTCGAGCCCCGCGGGGCGTCGGTTCGTCGGCCCGCCCGACCGCGGCGACCTTGACGCCGCGATCCTGCAGGCGTTCCGCCAGAAGATCCGCGAGCACCATCGCCGGATCATGGAACGTCACCTCGAGCGCGGGCGAGGTGTCGAGGAAGCGACCCCTCACGATGCCCCGGAAGGTGAGATCGTTGGACTCCGGAAGACGACTGATCCAGGCGGTCGAGTCGTCGGTCGGTCCGCCACGGGTCGAGATGTTGCGGCTGGAGTCGAGCAACCATCCGGCGTGGGGACGCATGTCGGTCCAGTCCGGGCGGCTGCCGCCTGTGGTGGCGTCGGGGCGGAAGTGGAAGGTGTTGCGATGGAAGTTCAGTCCGCTCACCTCGGCGGCGTAGCGCTTGAGTCGGTCGTTGGGATTCCATCCCTCGTGCCAGCCGGTCGACTCGAAGATCGAATCATCCACCAGAAGTCGGATCGGCTCGTCACCGGCCGCGGCCGCGATCGCATCCACCCAGAAGCCGAGCAAGGCCTCTTCGTCGAGATTCCGCTGACGTCCATCGGCGTCGATGAACACCAGACGGTCGAAGAATGCGGGGTCGCCGAGGGCGGGATCGCCGTCGCCGACGATCGTGAATCGATCGCCATCTCGGACGACGCGGGTGGTGAACTCGAAGTCGGCACCGAGCTGGTGGAGCGCCGCGCCGGTCGAGACGACCTTCATGTTGCTCGCGGGAATCATGGGGCGGGACGCGGCGATCGCGACGATCTCCCGGCCGGGACCGTCACCGTCGTCGCAGGCGCGGATGCTCACCGACACCTCGCCATTCTTGAACTTCGTCGCGTTCACCAGTTCGCGGACGCGACGTTCGAGATTGGCCTCGCTGTTGGCCGACGCCCGGTGCCGGACGATCGGTTGCAGGGGGCGAGCCACGATCGGATCCGCTTCCGGGGCGAGTGGCGCGTCGGGAGTCCGGTCGGGAGCCCGATCAGGGACGGTCTCCGCCGGTGGTGCGGTCGGCGACAGCGGGGGACTCGCGGACGAGCCGTTGCCCATCATGAAGCCGAATGCGGGCAGGATCACCAGACCGAGCAGCATGGCGGCGGTCAACGCACGACCGCGTCGTCGGGCGAACTTTCGAGGTGCGATGTCGGACGGGGAGTGGATCTTCAACAAACCGGACGGCCTCCGCTTCCATGCGTCGAACTTTCGCCGAGTTCATTGTATCGGTCGAGGGCGTCGGAATCGTTCGTCTAGACTTTCTTCGTGGCAAGGAAGGACCGCGCAGCCCGAACACGCCGCATCGCCCGACTTCTGGTCGCACTCGGTGAACCGCCGGTGGCGGCGGTCGCGGCGGCGACTCGCCTCGCGCGTCGGGTGGCCGACGGGCCGCGGGGCGAGCAGCTGGCGATCATCGAGCATCGGGAACGGACCGCGGGCGGTGGTGATCGGACGCACGAGGCATGGGTGCTGCGTCACGTCCTCGGCTGGAACGAACGGGATGCGGCTCGGGCGCTCGACTGTTCACGGACGGCCCTCCGGCTGCATCTGGGGAATCGTCCGCGGCGATCCGCCGAGGATGACGAACGGCAGATCGCGGAGATCCGGGCCCGGATGGCGCAAATCACGGTCGGCGCCGTCACGAACACGCCGTCGGCAGGGCGTGAGCGTCGTCGGGTCCTGCTCGGGTTCGGGCTCGTGGTGGCGATCCTCACGCTGCTGGCGATCGCCACGAGGTTTCTTCGGTGAGGTGCCGCCACGCGGGTGGCAGGTAGGATCACGGTCGTGAACGCTCGCCTGCACACTCACTCCGCAACGCGACACCGAGCCCGCGGTGGCGGTCCGGCCTGGATGATGGTGGCGCTGGCGGCGGCGATCACCGCAGGGCTCGTGGTGATCTTCCTGCAGAACCTTCCGCCGCCCCCGCGTTTCGATGATCTCCGCATCGAGCCCGGCTCGGCCGTTCCGCTCGGACGGTCGATCCTCCGTCGGCTCTGGATCGACGATGCGATCGAACCGGCGACCATGGCCGTCGATGACGTCGCCTTCGAACGCTGGCCGACCGACGAGTCCGGTCGGCCGGCGATCCGGCTTCGATACGACGTTCCCGTCGAACGGGCCGAAACCACCTTCGCTCGATTCCTCGTCGAAGGTGCCGCCGCGCAGGTGACCATCAGTCGCGGGTCCCGCGCCGTGCTCGTCGCCGGGGGTGATGCCGACTTCGAGGCGGAGAGCCCCTCGGTCGTGATCTCGAGGGGCGCGAGCGACATCGGGATCGAGATCGTCCCGAGCCCGGGCGCGGGGGCGCCGAGGGTTCGAGTCGCCTGGGTCGAGGTGGCTGAAGACGAGGATGCCGCCGCCGGCGAGGGCGAGCCTCGGTCGCTCTCCACGCTGTTCGAGACCGGCGGAACGTGAACGTTCGACCGCATGGACCGTGCGGGGCCGGTCATCGCGTCACCGCTTGCTGAAAGAACGACGCCCGGCCGAGGGCCGGGCGTCGTCGTCGAATGCGTGGTGGGACGGAGGCCGCCGGTTGGCGCGACCTCTGAACCGAAGGCTCAGCCTTCGGCGCCGACCTGATACCGGTGGAACGACTTGAGCGTCACACCGGCGGGGAGCAGTTCGGCGATCTGCTTGGTCTCGTCGCGGACGAACTTCTGACCGAGAAGGGTGACCTCCTCGTAGAACTTCCGAACCTTGCCTTCGGCGATCTTCGCCGCGATCTCGGCTGGCTTGCCGCTGGCCTCGGCCTCGGCCTGCGCCTCGGCCTTCTTCGCCGCGACGGTCTCGGCGGGGAGGCCCGACTCGTCGACCGCGAGCGGGGTCGGCTGGTGGGCGGCGACGTGCTGGCAGATGCCGGTGGCGACGTCCGCGGGGAGGTCGCCTTCGAACTGCAGCAGGACGCCGAGCTTCGAGTCGTGGTGGATGTAGCTGCCGAAGGCGCCGCCGCTGCACTTCACGCCGCGGGCCATCGAGATGTTCTCGCCGGTGGTGATGCGGACGTCGTCGAGCTGCTTCTTCTGGGCGTCGTCGAGCACGATGTCGCCGTCACCGCCTCCGAGGGCGGAGGCGGCGACTGCATTCGCCATGTTCCGGAACGAGTCGTTCCGGGCGGTGAAGTCGGTCTCGGCCCGCATCTCGAGGATCGCGGCACGATCGCCGTCGATCGCGATGGCGATGCAGCCTTCACCCGCGGCACGATCGGTGCGGGTGTCCATCTTGCCCTTGAGCTTCTCGCGGAGCGCCTCCTCGGCGGCGGCGGCGTCGCCGCCGGCATCGATGAGGGCCTTCTTGCAGTCCATCATGCCCAGGCCGGTCTTCTGGCGGAGGGCCATCACGTCCTTGGCGCTGACGTCGGTGGTGGACATCGTCGGTTCCGGTGTTCGGGGGGAATCGAAGAGGGTGACTAGCGGTGAACGGTCGGTGCGATCAGGCGCCGGAGGTCGGCTCGGCGGCGGCGGCTTCCGCGGGCTCGCCCGCGGCGTCGTCGGCACGGAACTGGCTGCGGCTCGAACGGCGACGCTGCGGCGCGGCGTCGTCGCGATCGCCTTCTCCGGCGGCGGCGGCGGCCATCGCTCGCTTGGCCTTGCCCTCGGAGACCGCGGCACAGAGCTCGCGGACCACGACGTCGATCGAACGCATCGAGTCGTCGTTGCCGGGGATCGGGATGTCCGCGAGATCGGGATCGCCGTCGGTGTCGATGAGGCAGATCGTCGGGATGCCGAGGTTGCGGGCCTCATGGAGCGCGTTCCGCTCGCGGTTGACGTCGACGACGACCATCGCGCCCGGCAGGTTCGCCATGTTGCGGATGCCGTTGAGGTTGCGGTGGATCTTCTTCTGCTCGCGGAGGAGCTGCGACTCCATCTTCTTGGAGTACGACTTGATCTCACCGCTCTCGATCAGGCGATCGAGTTCCTCGAGTCGCTTGAGACGTTCGCGGATGGTGCGGAAGTTCGTGAGGGTGCCGCCGAGCCAGCGCTCCGTGACGTACGGGCAGCTGACGTCGTTGCAGTACTTCTCGATCGCGGCCTGAGCCTGTCGCTTGGTGCCGCAGAACACGACGTCCTTGCCGTCGGCGACGACCTTGTGGACGAGCTTGCGGGCGAGGAGGAGACCCTTGATGGTCTCCTTGATGTCGATGATGTGGATCTGGTTCCGGGTCGCGAAGATGTACGGACGCATCTTCGGGTTCCAGTTGCTTCGGCGCTGGCCGAAGTGGATGCCCGCTTCGATGAGTTCCTTGACGAGAGATGCCATGGACGATGTCCTTTCATGACCGGCGACGGATGGTGGCCGGTTGACGCGACCCGGGGGCGGTGGCGTCGTTGCAGCGGCACCGGCGGCGTGATCCGGTGGCGGGTCCTCGGCGACGAGCAGGGGACCGGATCGGCCGCGCGAGGGCGCTTGACCGATGGATGGGGGAGGACCGGAACGCCGCGATCCTCGGGATCCGCGCTCGAACCGACGGCGCGGAGTTTCCGGGAAAGGCCGCCACGACCTCCCGGCCGACTCGTGAAGAAGGTCTCTTCGAACGAGGACGAATCGTCCAGAATACCGATCCCCCGGCCCGACGGCAACGCTCCGACGCCCTCAAATCCCCGAAAGACGGAGCCTTCCGCCCCGAAATCCCCCCGGTCTTCGCGGGATCTTCGCGGGGCAGGGGGCGATCCCGGGACCGCAATCGGGCGGCCTCGTACCATCTCCGTTCCGGATTCGACCGATGAACGGACTCCCCGACCCCATTTTCCGCCCTCCCACCGGAGCCCGCCCGTGATCGGCAAGGTCTTCAAGGCGTACGACGTTCGCGCCACCTACCCCCGTCCTCTGAACGAGAAGATCGCCTGGCAGGTCGGCCACGGCGCCGCGACGCACCTTCTGGCCGAGGCGAAGGCGGCGGGGCGGCTCGACCCGATGGCCCGGGCGGTGGTCGTCGGGCGGGACATGCGGACCAGCTCGCCCTCGCTTTCGGCGAGCCTGATCGACGGGATCCGGGACGCCGGGGCCCGGGTCATCGACATCGGGATGGTGGACACCCCGGCGGTCTACTTCGCCATCAACCGGTATGACACCGCGGGCGGCATCCAGGTCACCGCGAGCCACAACCCGGCGACGTACAACGGCTTCAAGATCTCCGGCATCGGGGCCCGCCCGATCGGCACCGGAACCGGGCTCGACGAGATCAAGCGGCTGGCCGCGATGGCGGACAAGGCCCGCACGCCGTCGATCGACAGTGCGATCGAGTCGCGAGATCCGTGGTCCGACTACCGCGAGTTCATGCTCGAGCGACTCGACGAGCGGATCCGGAGCGGAAAGCGGCGGCTCCGCATCGCGATCGACGCCTCCAACGGCATGGCGGGCGCGATGGTGCCGGGGCTCTTCGACGGCGTCGCCGGTCTCGACATCATCCCGATCAACTTCGACATGCCCGGCACCTTCGTGCACGAGCCGAATCCCCTGGTCGAGGCGAACCTCGCCCAGGTCCGCGAGGCCGTCGTCGCCGAGAAGGCCGACTTCGGCGTCTGCTTCGACGGCGACGCCGATCGCTGCATGATCGTCGACGAGAAGGGTGGCTCGGTCGGCTGCGACCTGCTGCTCGCGTGGATGGTCGGGCCGGTGCTCGCGGCGCATCCCGGCGCATCGATCGTCTATGACCTGCGATCGAGTCGCGCGGTGCGCGAGGCGATCGAGAAGGCGGGCGGCCAGGCGGTCGAGAGCCGCGTCGGACACGTCTTCATGAAGAAGGCGCTGCGGGAGAGCGGGGCGCCGATCGGCGGCGAACTCTCCGGTCACTTCTACTTCGCGGATCACTTCGGCACCGACTCAGGAGCGAGGGCGTTCGTCGAGGTCTGCAACCTGCTGGCGGGCGGCGGCACCGTCTCGAAGGCGATCGCGCCGCACGATCGCTACGCCCGCAGCGGCGAGATCAACTTCGAGGTGGAGAGTGTCGAGGACGCGCTGGCCGAAGTCGACGCGGCATTCGGGAAGCACGAGTCATCACGGCTCGACGGCGTGAGTCACGATCTCGGTGACTGGTGGAGCAACGTGCGACCGAGCAACACCGAGCCCCTCCTGCGACTGAACGTCGAGGCGGTGGATCGGGCGACGATGGAGACCGCGATCGCGGGCTTCGTCGAGATGTTCGGCGAGCCGGTCGAGCACTGATCGCAGAAGGGGGATGGCATGAACAGCGACGCGTTTCTTCGGCATCACGGTCTCGCTTCGAACCCGTTCCGGGGCGAGGAGGCGAGACAGGACGCGGTCTTCGATCTGATCGAGTCTGGATGCCGCCATCCCGACTTCGAGAAGATCCTCGGCGATCCCAACCATCCCGCCGCCGCGGTGGTGTTCGGCGAGCGAGGGAGCGGCAAGACCGCGATGCGGCTGCAGATCCAGTCCGCGATCGACGCCTGGAACGAGGCGCATCCGGACGGCCGCTGCATGGTGGTCGGTCACGACGAGTTCAACCCGATGCTCGGCGCCATCGCTCGCACGATCGGTCGATCCGGCACCGCGGGCGACCCCGACGCCACGCTCGACGCCGTCACGCTCGCCGATCACCTCGACATGATTCTGGCGTCCGCGGTGCCGCCGGTCGTCGAGGCGGTGAACTCCGGCAAGGCGCCGACCGCGGGCCCGCTGGCCGGACTCGCCGAGGCGCGGCGGCGGATGCGGGCGGCGTCGCTCGCGCAGCGACGGTCGCTTCAGCGGTTGCAGGCCGTCTATGACACCGGTCCCGAAGCCGCCGTCCGTGGCGACCGTCTGCGTCGCGTGCTGCAGGTCCCGGGCGGCCCTCGGTTGCGGCTGGTGCTTGCCGCAGCGATCGCGGCGCTGGTGCTGGCGGTGGTCTGGAGCGTCGCGGTCGCGACGAAGTCCGTCGCCGACGGCGCCGAGGCCGCGATGCTTCCGACATTCCTGCTCTTCGGCGTCTCGCTGCTCGCGGGCGCGTGGTGGATGTGGAGTCGGCTCCGACTCGCGCGGGCCGCGCGAAGGCTGGTCCGCGCGGTCCGAGGGCTCGGTCGCGATGCGGACTCGGCGGCGACGGCGCTTCGCCGGCTTCCCGCGGCCGACCTCGCCTCGATCGTGCCGCCCGATGCCACCGGCGGCGACGAGTGGCGTATCGAACGACTCGCTGAACTGGTCGACGTGCTTCGATCGATCGGCGTCGATGGCACGATCGTCCTCATCGACCGTGTGGACGAGCCGGTCGCGGTCAACGGCGTCACCGCCCGCATGAAGGCGCTCGCGTGGCCGCTCTTCCGAAACAAGGTCCTGCAGATGCCGGGCGTCGGCATGAAGTTCCTGCTGCCGCTCGAACTCCGTGACGAACTCATGCGGGAGCGGGCGGAGTTCTTCCGCGAGGCTCGGCTCGACAAGCAGAATCTCGTCGAGCGACTGGTCTGGAGCGGGGCGATGCTCTTCGATCTCTGCAACGCCCGGCTGCGGGCCTGCGCCGAGGGCGAGCAGGCGCCGTCGCTGATGGATCTCTTCGACGAGACCGTGACACGTCAGGACGTGGTGGATGCGCTCGACCACATGCAGCAGCCACGGGACGCGTTCAAGCTGCTGTACGGACTGGTGCAGGAGCACTGTTCGAACGTGGTCGAGGAGGAGGCGTCGTTCCAGATCGGCCGCACGACGCTCGATCTGGTCCGCAAGCGGCAGGTGGAACGCAAGGAAGGCATGCTCCGAGGCACCCGGCCGGGGTGACGACGCCCGCCTTCGGCGGGCGAGAGCAGGAGAGCAGGTGATCAGGAGACAGTGCGGCGGACGTCCGCCCCTATTCGCCGGGAATCTCCGCGATCACGCCTTCCCACGGGCTCGACGCCGTCGCGTAGAGCCGCTTCGCGATGCGACCGGCGCGGTATCCGTGCCAGCCCGCCTCGCAGGCGAGTCGCATCGCCCGGGCCATCGCCACCGGCTGCGTTGCGTGGGCGATGCCGGTGTTGAGCAGGACGCCGTCGGCACCCAGTTCCATCGCGATCGTCACGTCGCTCGGCGTCCCGACGCCGGCGTCGACGATCACCGGATAGTCGGGCGATCCGCCGTGGGCGGGATCCTTGAGCAGTTCGAGAATGATGCGGATCGCCGCCGGATTCGCGATGCCGCGGCCGCTTCCGATCGGGCTGCCCGCGGGCATGACGCTGGTGGCGCCCGCATCGCGGAGCCGGGCGGCCATGATCGGATCGTCGCTCGAGTAGCAGAGCACCTCGAAGCCGTCGGCGA
>CAYZSH010000045.1:0-14316 GCA_964481025.1 uncultured Isosphaeraceae bacterium | reverse complement strand
CGGCTGTCGCGGCTCGCGAAGGCGACCTTGCCCGACTGCTGCAGCGCGATCTTCACCTTCTGCGTGAGCAGGTCGGTGTCCACCCGCTGGGTGGTGTCGTTGACGACCCGCGTGACCTCGACGCGGGCGGGCATGGCCGGCGCATTCGCGAGCACGCCGCTGCCGAGCAGCTGCTGAACGACCTGATCGGCCGCGTTCTCCCAGTCCTGCACGTCGAGCTGATCGATCGAGACGATCTTGTCGCGATCGTCGGTGACGACTCGGGCGGGCTGGTTGCACGCGACCGGCGCAAGGGATGCGAGAACGAACGAGGCGAGCAGCAATGGACGGGTCGGGGACATCGTGAACTCCTGAATGGGCGGGGTCTGTTTCGGGATGGAACCGAGCGACGATCAGTCGGCGTTGGTGAGCGTGAGCCGGAAGTCGGCGGCGCGGGGATCCGTGGCGGTGCCGGTGATCGTGACCAGCGCCCCCGCGGGGACCTGCTGCTGACGGAATCCGCTCGTCGGCGTGAAGAGCAGTCGGCCTTCCGCATCGAAGAACTCGAAGCGGTAGTTGAAGCGGGTGTCGAAGGGCAGACCGTTCTCGACCTCGACGTCGACCCGCATCAGGTCGTCGGTCACGGTCGTCTCGTTGACGATCCGGACCTTGGCGTGGGTCGCGAGCCAGCCATCCTTGGTGATCCGCCCGTTGCTGGTGACGGTGTTGGCGAAGCAGCCGGCGAGGGATCCGGCGACGATCGCCGCCGCGACCAGACGGAACCGGACTGGAACGATCGGGATCATGAGACGTCTCCTGAAACGACGGCACTCGACGGGCCGTCCGGTTCGCTCTCGGTGTCGGGCCGGGCGAGCGGGAAGGCGTGGACCGAGGTCGGACCACCCGCCCTCGGACATCGAACGACGATCATCGCGTCCTGTTGCGGCGGAACGGTCACCTCGTGGTCACCGATCGCGCCGCCGAGTCGCACGACGCCGTCCGCCGGGGTCTCGACCCGCGCGATCGCGTACGCCCGCGGAAGCGTGCGCCAGGTCCGCAGATCCGCCAGCGTCGTGGCGTATCCGTAGACGTTGGTGGCCACCAGCGATGCAAGCAGCACCCAGTCGTTGCCGCTCTCCTTCGCCGCGAGGTTCGCGGCCAGCGAAGCCGCCGCCTTCGCGACCGCGGCGCCGATCGCCCGGCCGGTGATGAGCGGGAGCGTGGCCTCGAACTCGTGAGCGATCGCACTGCCCATGTCGCAGACGATCGCCGCGTCGATCCGCCCGCCATCGGCGAGTTCGATCGACGCCCCGACCGGGCCCGCGTCCGACTGCACGAGCTTCGGAAATGCGACGCCGATGAACGGCATCTCCGGGATGAACGCCGGAATGCGGAAGACGACTTCCTCGCGGCGCGGAGCGAATCCCGACTCGACGATGAGCCAGGTCTGGGGCGGCCGGCTCGCGGCCGACGCGAAGGACCGCTCCGCGAGTTCGAGATCCCGCTGGACCGCGGCGTTGTCGCCGACGGTGCCGACCACGCGTCGAAGCAGATCGATCGCTCGGTTCGCGTCGCCGCCGCCCTCGCCATCGACGATCAGCAGCACCGCGGTCAGCCAGTCCGCGAACGGCACCGTCCAGCCGTCGTACGGCGAGAACCGTGCCGCAAGATCCCCATACGTCTGGTCGTACTGCGAGCGGAACTCCGACGAATCCTCGATGGCGCCGAGGTTCTTCTGGTCCTCCCGCATCTTCGACCTCGCCTGATCGATCTGCTCGACGAATCGCGCCTCGGCGTCCTCCTGTGCGAACTGCGCCCGCTTGAGTTCGGCCCGCGCCGAGTCGAGATCGCCCACCGCGAGCAGGTCGAGACTCCGCAGGGTCGCGCACATGGTGCGATCGACCGAACCACCGACGTACGGCAAGGCCCGCTCGTTCACCGCGATCGCGGCCAGCGTGTCGATGAACTTCGGATCGGCGGGATCGCCGAGTTCGTGCATGAGCGTCCACGCCTCGCCGAACGTCGCGTCGCTCGCTCGCCAGTCACCCGCGATCCGCTGGACGGTGCCCAGCTCGAGCCGGTCGATCACGCGATTGCGTTCGGGTCCGTCCTTCGCGGATCGCTCGGCGCTGCGGACCGCCGCGTCCCAGCGACCGACCTCGAGATCGCGAAGATACGTCCCGGACCGATCATTGTGATTGGCGCAGCCGGCCGCGACCAGCGTCGCCAACGAAAGCGTCCCCAGTTCCTTCAGGCGCGCCGATCGCACGAGTCGCCTCACCAGCGGCTCCAGTACGAGTTCCACTGCAGCGTCTCGGGAACCTGGTCGGAGTCGATGCGAACGTCCTCGGTCTGACGGACGTCCACGCGGTAGCCGCTCTGCCGGAGGAACTCGCCGAAACCTCGGATCGCATCCGCCTGCGCCTCGGTCAGCGTCTTCCCCGCCTCGAGCGCCTGGAGCACCGCGGCGTTCTGAAGGAACCGCGTCCGAGCCTCCTCGGTCGGACGCAGACCGACCGTGACGACCTGCGGATCGGACTCGGGTCGCCCGAGCACGCGGATCGGGCGATCCCAGGTCTCGACCCCCTGCCGCGTGATCCGGAGTCGATGCGGCCCGACCGTCGCGGAGACGGTGCACGGACTCGATCCGAGCACGAAACCGTCGATCGCGACCTCGGCCCCGCCCGCCACCAGCGGAAGCTGCGTGGCTTGCACGATCCAGGCGCCATCGGGACCGGCCACGATGTCGGGAACCGCAAGGCCATCGAGCACGGCCTCGACCCGGAGATGCCCCTCCCCGGCGGCGGCCATCGCGCCATCGGCGGCCACCGCGATGGTCGCGGCCGCGGCAGCGATGCTGCGCGCGATGTCCGCGGCCGCTTCGGAGGCCGCGTCCCGATCGAGCGGCCGGGTCACGTCCACCGACACGTCAGATCCACCCGAGCCGACCATGGTCCGCGCCGAGCCTTCGAAGACGTTGCCCGCGATGGCTGCGGCGTCGGACGCGGCGACGAGTCGCCAGCTGCCCCGGACCGACCGCTCGACGGCGCGGAAACGATCCTGACCGACGACCGCGTCGGCGGTCCGGGCGTCGGCGCTGCCGATCGCGACCACGAGCATCCACTTCGCGCCGATCGCCTCGGCGAGCCGGAGCATGCTCGCATCGGTGCCGTCCCCGGCGACGACGTCATCGGGTGCAACGGCCCGGAGTCCGATCGCGCCGGTCGCGCCGACGACTTCCGTCTGCACGGTGCGTCGCACGTCGTCGGCGATGCCGGCCCCGGTCACGACCACCGCCACAGGTCCGAGTGCCGCGAGGTCGGCCTGCACGCCCGCGCGTCCGCTCCCGCCAGCCTCGCCCGAAGGCCTCGCCGAGGTGGCGGCCGCCGCGCTCCCGCCTCCGACCGCGTTTCCATTGAAGACCATGCCCTCGATCGAACCACCTTCGGGCAGCGGTCGAAGAACATCGTCACGCCCGACGGCGCCCGCAAGCACCGTCGCTCGCGTGAGCCTCGCCTCGACCCGCGTGATCCTGACCGCGCCCGAGTCCGCCTCGTCGAAGCCGAGAACTTCGCCCGTGTCGGGATCGACGATGACGTCGCCCCGGCGGGTCGCGATCCAGATCTGGCCCTCGCCGAGGCAGCCGTCGGCGCCGCGGTTGATGGTGACGACCGAGCCGTTCGCGGCGACGACGGTCGCCGGATACGCGACATCGAGCAGTCGGCACGCCACCTGCGCGGCCGCGTCGGTGGCGAGTTGATCGATGAGTCGCGAGGTCGGATCCGATCCCTCGGGCCGCGCTCTCGTGTCCTCGTCGGCGGTGTCGGTCGCCTCGACGGTGACGGCCACGGTCTCGCCGACCACGCCGCTCGTCGAGTCGAGCACGTCCACGGAGACGGCGAGCCGGATCGTGCGCCGCGAGACCTCGCGGTCGAGACCGGCGAAGCGTCGGGTGCGGACCGCATCCTCGAAATCGACGACCCGCGGCACCGCGAGCCAGCGCACCCCGGCGACCTGCATCGCCTTCGCCGCGGCGGGATCGCGGGTGTCCACGAATCCGCTTGCCGCGAACGCCTGCTCCGCGAGCACGGCATCGAGTTTCGAGCGGGCGACCATCGTGAACTTGCGAGTACCCGCGAGCGAGGTCCCGAGGCGTTCGCCGAAGAGTTCCTCGACCCGGACGAGCGCGGGGCCGACGCCGGCACGATCGGCCGCGTCGGTGACCGAGACCGGGCTCTCGACCGGTGTCACCGCGAGCGTGTCGAGCCGGTTTGCGGCGCCCTGCCCGAGCCCGACCTGAGCGTCGGTACGACCGGTCACCAGACCGATGCACAACAGGAGGAGTGCGGGCACGATCGAGCCTCGGGCGACGTGCGGACGGCGGGAACGGCTACTCGGCATGGTGAACCCCCTGATCGGCGCCTTTGCGAATGGCAGGCGCACGACATAGTCCACCCCGCTCGCGTCGGCGGGTCAAGCGCCGCGACCGGTATACTCGGCGGATTCACGCGATCGAGACGGTCGCGGCTCCCGTGTCCCCGCAGGTTCGCGATGCTTGACGCCCTCTCCGACCGCCTCAACGGCGCCCTCCGTTCGCTCTCCGGACGGGGGCGGATCTCCGAATCGAACGTGCGCGACGCGATGCGGGACGTTCGAACGGCGCTGCTCGAAGCCGACGTCCACTACGACGTGGTCAAGCGTTTCTGCGACGACGTCCTGCAGGATGCACTCGGCGAGAAGGTGCTCGACAGCCTGAAGCCGGGCCAGCAGATGGTGGAGATCGTCCACCGTCGGCTGGTCGACCTCATGGGACCGGTCGACTCGCACCTGATGCTGGTCGATCCCGGACCGACGGTCGTCATGCTCTGCGGACTGCAGGGCAGCGGCAAGACGACCACCTGCGGCAAGCTCGCGGGGTATCTCCGTCGTCGTGGTCGCAAGGTGCTCGTGGTCGCAGCCGATCTTCAACGACCGGCCGCGGTCGAACAGCTCCGTCTCGTCGCCGAGGGCGTCGAAGCGACCGGTGAAGGCGACGGCACCGTCGCCTTCCACGGCGAGCCCGACCAGTGCGCCGAGTACGGCAAGGCGGTCGGGGCCGCGGTCGCGGTCTGCCGTCGTGGCGTCGAGCGGGCGAAGCGTGAAGGCTTCGATGTCGTCATCCTCGACACCGCCGGTCGCCTGCACGTCAACGACGAGCTCATGAAGGAACTCGAAGCGGTGGACACGTCGGTCCGACCGCACCAGATCCTGCTCGTCGTCGACGCGATGACCGGCCAGGACGCCGTCAACAGCGCGAAGGCGTTCCACGAGCGACTGGCGGTCGACGGCATCATCCTCACCAAGTTCGACTCGGACACCCGAGGCGGCGCCGCGTTGTCGGTCCGTCAGGTCACCGGTGCCCCGATCAAGTTCATCGGCGTCGGCGAACGCAGCGACGCCCTCGAGGAATTCCATCCCGAACGCATCGCCGGCCGGATCCTCGGCATGGGCGACATCGTGAGCCTCGTCGAGAAGGCCCGCACCGAGGTCGACGAGGCCGAAGCCGAGGAGATGGCCGAGAAGCTCGCCAAGGGACGTCTGTCCATGGACGACTTCCTGAAGCAGATGCGCACCATCCGACGCCTCGGTCCGATGAAGCAGATCCTCGGAATGCTTCCGGGCGTCGGCAGCGCGCTCAAGGACGTGGACATCGACGAGAAGCAGCTCGACCGACTCGAAGGCATCGTGCACTCGATGACGCCGGCCGAGCGCGACGACGTCAAGGTGCTCGACAAGAGCCGCGCCCGCCGCGTCGCCGCCGGTTCAGGCACGCAGCCCAACGAGGTCAACCGTCTCGTCAAGCAGTTCGAGGCGGTGCAGAAGATGACCCAGCAGGTCGCGGGGATGGGCATGAAGGGCCGCATCGCCGCGGCGCGTCAGATGGCGGGCGGCGGCATGCCCGGCATGGGCGGATTCCCCGGCCTCGGCGGCAAGGGTTCGACCCGAACCGCGAGCGTCAAGAGTGGCTACAAGCAGCGGAAGAAGCGTCGCTGACGCTCATTCGCACTCAGCCGCCGGGCAGCGGATCGCGTGCCCGCCCCTCGCTCCAGTCCCGCACCCGCGGCATCACGAGTTCGCGGATCAGGATCTTCACGCATGCCGCGGCGGGCACCGCGAGGAGCATGCCGTAGACACCCGCGAGCGAACCGCCCGCGAGCACCGCGACCACGATCGAGACCGGATCGAGATCGGTCGCCTTGCCCTGGATCATCGGCGTCAACACCCAGTCGTCGAGCGTCTGGCCGATGCCGTACACGACGGTCGGCCAGAGCAGGATGCCCCACCAGGCGTATCGCTCGGCCTCGGGCATCGAGACCTGATCGACCGCCAGGAGACCGATCGCGACCGGGACGCCGATCACCGAGAGATACGGCACGGCGCAGAAGATCCCGACCACGAGCCCCAGCGCCAGGGAGTACGGCACGCCCACGATGAGCCAGCCCACCGCGAAGACGGTGCCGAGGATGGCGCTGATCACCAGCCGACCGCGAACGAAACCCGACACCGCCCGATCCATCGCGGTGACGAGCCGGAAGACCTCGTCCCGGTGTTCGGTGGGCACGAGATCGCGGGCGAACCGAATCACCTTCGGGTACGAGACGGCGAAGAAGAAGAAGTAGAACGGCACGAGGAACACCAGCAGCCCGAGTTCCACCACGCCGAGCGCCAGACCCCAGAGCCTCCGAGCCCCGGCCCCGACCATGTCGAGCGCCGAGGAACCGAACGACCACTGATCGTCCGTGGCCGACGCCGTGGACGGGTCGAGCAGGTCCTGCAGCGGATCGCGATCCACGGACGCCAGCTGCCGCGAGACCTCCGCGGCGATCATCCTCTGAAGATCCACCTCGGAGACGTCGGATTCCGCCCCGAAGGCGGCGCGGTCATCCGCCGCGTCCGCGGCGGCTGGCTCGGCCGGATCGGGAGTGGCAGAGTCCGAGGTCGCGGTCGGCGTCGGGGTCGCGGCCGGCTCGTCGTCCCCGAAGATTCTCGCGGACCACGGAAGCGTCTCCTCCAACCAGTCCCGGGCCGACTCGACGTCCTCACGCGTCTTCTCGGGCAGGAGCGAGAGCCCCTTGTCGAATGCGTCCGCGTACCGCCCGCCTGCGGCGTTCTTCACGAACGACGCCGTCTGTCCGATCACGACGAACGAGACCGGGACCACCACGAGCACCACTGCGCTGATGAAGAGCCCGAGGATCACCGAGACCGCGGTCGTGCGTCGCCATCGCCAGCGGGTCTGCATCGCGGAGATCACCGGCTCGAAGAGATACGCCAGCCCCAGCGCGACGAGCAGCGGGACGGTGATCGCGCTCATCTCGTAGCCGAGACGCAGGATCGCCAGCACCGCGATGATGAGCAGCACGTCACGCACGGCCTGGATGCGCCAGACGTGCACCCGCGTCAGATTCGCGGCACCATCACCGACGGGTTCGGGCGTCGCCGACGCGGGATCGTTCTTGGTCATGATGCGGAGTTCTCGTTGGACGGCACGCGGCGAACCTCGCCGGTCACGCGATGATCAGCCGACGCTCTCCTCTTCCCGGATGGCCACGATCGCCTGGGTGATCGCGCGATCGGAGAACGCCGTCACGAAGTCGTAGACGCCGAAGAAGTCCTCGATGCGATCGCGTTCGGACCGTTTGAGCCGGTTCATCGCGATGAGTGCGTACACGATGCGTCCGAAGTCGTCGGTGCGATGAATGTTCCAGTGATTCAGGACCACCGGTGCCAGCAGGCCGAATCGACGGATGGCGAAGTCCCGGAGCCCCTCGCTGAGCTGCCGGCCGTCCACGTGACGATCATCCTCGACCAGGCCCGACACCGGGTCCGGCTGATCATGCAGGAGCGAGACGGTGTGCGTGAGGCCTTCGGACACGAAGTCGAACGCCTCCTGGGGATAAGGCTCCGACCAGGCGCCCGCGGGTGCGGAGGACGAGGGCATGGAGGAGGAGGACATGTCCGGATGCTAGCAGGACGGCGGTGTTCGATCGGAATCCGATCGACGAGGTGGTCGGGACCACCACGTTCGATCGCCGCAGAGAAAGCGCCACGGCCGCAGCGCCCACTCGCCGGCACCGTCGACGCCGATGCGAGGCGCCGCCGAGATCGGACCGACGGGCTCCCGCCCCTCGAGAAACACCGCCCCCGACTCACCGAGCCGTCGCCCGTCCATCCGCCGGTCGATCGCGAGGGCCTGACAGAGTCGCCCCGGTCCGCCCGCGAGTTCCCGGTCGGGTCGACCTGGTCGCGCGAGACGCATCGATTCCACGCCTTCCGTCGGGCGGATGGCTCGGATGAGCACCGCTTCACCGTGACCGGCCGGCCCGGAGACGACGTTCAGGCAGTGGTACATGCCGTAGATGAGATAGACGTAGAGGTGACCACCGGCAAGGAACATCGACTCGTTGCGCGGCGTGCGGTGCCCGCCTCGACTGTGACTCGCCCGATCGTCGCCACCGGGATACGCCTCGGTCTCGACGATGACGCCCGCACGGCGACGGCCCCCCTCGTCGATGCGCACGAGCGTCCTCCCCAGAAGGTCGCGTGCGAGTTCGATCGCCGGAAGCGTCGGATCGAACGCCGCCGAGCCGCTCACGCCCCGCCCCTCCGGCGCTCCAAGAAGGCCTCCGAGCGGAGAGGCACGAGCCAGTTCGGGGAGGCTTCGGAATCCACGAGTCCCTGCACGGGGTCGCCCGGACCGATCGGCAGGCCGAGAAGCCCCGCGCCGGCGCCGCCGCGAAAACGCACGGCGTTGGGATCGAGTCCCAGCCCTTCCGCACCGTCGACCGTCGCCATCGAGACCGCGGTCGCAGGCTCGACGCCGTCGGCGATGATGGCACGAACGTCGTCGAGCGTCGTGAGGCGATCGCCCCGATCCAGACACGGTCGACCGTCGGTCCCCAAGGCGACCCGAACGCCACGGGAACGGAGAAACCTCCACGGATGCGTCTCTCGACCCTCCCGAGGATGTCCGAGGAACCGCGCCGCTCGCGGACACCAGACGACGGTGATGCCGCATTCGCGAAGCGTCGCGGCACGGCGATCGAGCGTCCCCTCCGGCTCGTCAGGCTCGGCCGGGTAGTTGACATGCGCAGCGAGCCACGGACGTGCCGGTCGAATCGCGGCGAGCAGATCGATCGGATGACGGCCGTCAGCCGTACCGGCGTCCTCGGGCCCGAGGCTTCCGACCCGTCGGAGCAGATCGACGAACGGGCCGTCGCCGAATCGCGTGAACACCGCCTCCTCCGGCGTCTCGGCAAGATGCGTCGCCAACGGAAGACCCGTCGCGGCCGCTGCCGCATAGACGTCGGAATGGCACGAGTATGGGGCATGTGGCGAGATCCCGAGTCGGCCCCGATCCGGACGTGATGCGATGAACGCGGCCAGCCGAGCGATCGCCTCGAGCCCCGCCTCGCGGCGGCGCCCGATCCCGAAGACCTCGATGAAGCTCGTTCCGGCGAGCGGTCCCTCGTCGAAGGCCGCCGCCGCCGCCGTCCCGAACGCTCCGGCGATGTCCCCGACCGCCCCGACGCCCCCCGCGATCGATGCCGAGATCCCGTCCGAGACCGATCGCCTGATGGCTTCATCATCAGACGGACGCCGGTCGCGAACCTCTGTGAGCCACCGATCGAAGCCCTGGTCGATCGACACCGCACCGACCGACCAGAGATCGAGATGGACGTGGGCGTTCACCAGCACCGGGAGCAGGAGTTCACCGGGCCGATCGTCCACGCGGGCATCCGGGACGGCGCCGATCTCGGACGGGCGACCGACCGCGGTCACGCAGCCCTGATCCAGGATCGCGACCGCCGGAGCGATCAGCCCGTCGGCATCCAGCGCGCCGGCAGCGCGGATCACCCACCGGCCCTGATCCCGTGGGTCGGCGGCGGGGTCGGAGATTCGGTCTTCAAGCGGCGGCATGGGATCGGTCGATGCATCCTCGGGCCCGAACCGCGGGCCGCGGTCATCATGCCATACACTCTGGCCGATCACACCAGCCGCGTCTGAACACGGCTGCCCTTCGATCTCCGAGAACCGGACTTCCTGAATGCGTCGACCCCTGCTCCTCGTCGCCCCGCTCGCCCTCTCCGCCGCCGGCTGCGTGCCGCAGGAGAAGTACGACGACCTGCTCTCCGCCTACCGGGCCAAGGAACAGCAGGCCATCGCCTCACAGCGGGAGGTCGACCGGCTTCGGAACAACGAAGAGTCGGTCCGTCGCCAGATGCAGGAGTACGCCAACAAGCTCGCCGAGGCGGAAGGCCAGCTCGGCGATCAGAGCGGCGAGATCGCCCGGCTGCTTCAGGAGTACCGGGAGTTCCAGGCAGACGTCCAGGGCCTCGGATTCAACGAGCAGATCTCCAGCGAGCTCAACCAGCGGCTCATCGCCCTGGCCAACCGGTACCCGGGCCTGCTGACCTACGACGAGCGGAACGGGCTCATTCAGTTCGCCAGTGACCTCACCTTCGCCATGGGATCGGTCGAGCTCAGTCAGGATGCCCGCACCGCCATCGGCGCCCTCGCCGGCATCCTCGACGGCAGTGGCGGCGTCGGTTTCGAGATCCGAGTGGTCGGCCACACCGACAACGTGCCGCTCCGCTCCGGCTCGATCTACAAGTCCAACGTCCAGCTTTCAGCCCAGCGAGCGATCTCGGTGCGGGATGCCCTCGTGAAGGACGGTGTCGCCCCCGACCGCATCATGGTCGGCGGCTACGGCGAGTACCGCCCCGTGGCCGAAAACGGCCCGCGGGGATCGGCGGCGAACCGACGCGTCGAGATCTTCCTGCTGGCCGCGGGCGACGCCCCGGCCCCGGCTTCGGGCGAAGCGACCCCGGAGACGACCCCGGCGGCCCCCAAGACCCCGGCCCGTCGCCCGGTGGATGACGAACCGCTGAAGTGAGCCCGGTTCCCGGACGACCCTCGCATTCAAACGATCGATGAACAGGGCGGCCACTCGGCCGCCCTGTCGCATCGTGATCAAATCGTGAATTCACCCCGTTTTTCCGGGCTTCCCGGGCCCCTCCGACGTACTCTGGTGGCTCGATGACGAGCGCGGTCCTTGCGCCTCGTCATCCCTTCCCTCACCGTCTCTCAGATCAGGAGCTATCTCCAAATGCGCAGGATTGCACTCTCGGCTGCGGTCGGGCTCGGGATCGTTCTTCCCGCCGTCACCGCCTCCGCCCAGTCCATCTCCGAAGTCCGCATCGCCCAACCCGGCGTCGACCTCGATCAGTACATCGAGATCGCCGGAGCCCCGGGAACGGTTCTGGATGGCATGAAGCTCCTCGTGGTCGGAGACCTCGAAGGCGTCTTCCCGCCGCAGCAGAACGGTGGCGTCGAGACGGTGGTCAACCTGACCGGCACCATCCCGTCCGGCGGCGTGTTCCTGGTCGCCAACTCGACCTACACCCTCGGCACTCCGGACCAGACCGCGAACCTCGTCTTCGAGCAGGGTGACAACCTCACGATCATCCTGGCCTCGCAGTACGCCGGATCGGTCGGTTCGGACATCGACGCGAACGACGACGGCGTGATCGACCCCAAGATCCTCACCGTGGTCGACTCGGTCGCGATTCTCGCGAACGATGCGCCGGACGGCTTCTCGAGCGACTTCTTCTACAGCGACAACACCGTCGGCCCGATCGCCGGCTTCCCGCCGCTCCACTCGTGGCGCTGCAGCGACACGCTCGTCTGGCGTCCGGGCCAGGATGCCCTCGGCGGCGTCAATGAGACCCCCAGTCTCACTAACCCGACTTGCGGCGGCGGCGGCGGTGGCGGGCTTGACGGCCTCTACCTGAGCGAACTCCGCTTCGACCACACCGGCGCCGACAACGACGAGTTCGCCGAGATCGGCGGCGCCGAGCCCGGTGCCTCGCTCGACGGTGTCAGCTACATCGTGATCGGCGACGGCGCGGCCGCGGCCGGCTCGGGCGTCATCGAGTATGTCGCCACCCTCGACGGCTTCACCGCCAACTCGAACGGCTTCTTCGTGATCGCGAAGAGCACCTTCACCCTTGGTGACATCGACTATCTCGACGACGCGCTCGCCCACGAGAACAGCGACACCGTCACCTGCCTTCTCGTGACCGACTTCACCGGCGCCTCGGGCGACGACCTCGACCTCGACGACGACGGCATCCTCGACATCCTGCCCTGGACCACGATCCTCGACGACGTGGCCCTGATCGAGACCTGTGACGTTCCGCCGACCACCACCGAGTGGGCGTACAGCGCCAACACCGTCGGTCCCGACGGCGTCTACGTCCCCGGCGGCGCCTTCCGGTGCATGCCCTCGGGCGACTGGGTGATCGGAGACTTCTCCAACTACGCCGCCGAGCACACGCCCGGCAGCGAGAACATCGCCTGCGAGGGCGGCGGCTGCGGCGCGACCGATCGCTCCTGCTTCGTCGCCCACGCCGGCCCCGGCTGCACCGACACCGTGATCTGCGGTCTCGTCTGCGACGTCGACCCGGGTTGCTGCTCGACCGAGTGGGACTCGAACTGCGCCTCGATCGCGGGTGCCTACCTCGTCGCAGGTGATGCCCCGGCGGTCTCGATCACCGAGATCCGCAGCAAGCAGCCGAGCACCGACACCGACGAGTACGTCGAGATCGCCGGTGACCCCGGCCAGTCGCTCGACGGCCTCAGCGTGATCGCCATCGGCAGCGACGGTTGCCGCGACAACGGCGTGGTGGTTCACCAGTTCAACCTCTACGGTCAGACCGTCCCCGCGAGCGGCCTGTTCGTGATGGGCGATCCGACCCTCTCGCTCGGTACCGGCACGCCGGACTACGCGATCGACATCGAGATCATCGACGCGGGCAACCTCACGTTCGCCCTCGCCTGGAACTTCACCGGCGCCCAGGGCCAGCTGCTCGACAGCAACGGCGACTGCACCCTCGACGAGACCCCGTGGGCGGAACTCGCCGGCGAGGTCGTGGCCTTCGGTGGCGACGCGCTCGGCAACTGCGTCTACCTCGGTGCCATCGAAGTCGGCCCGGATGACATCTACACCGCCGGCCACATCTACAAGTGCTCGACCGGTGAGTGGGGCTTCTCGAACTTCGATCCCGCCCTCGCGGTCGACAGCCCCGGTCTGGCGAACCCCGAGTGCGGCGCCCCGCCGGCGATCTGCGGTGATCCGCTCAACGGCTCGTGCTTCGAGGTCGGCACCGCCGGCTGCGACGACGCTGCCTGCTGCGACCGCGTGACCACCCTCGATCCGTTCTGCGGCACCAGCTCGTGGGACGAGACCTGCGTGGCGCTCGCCATCGATCAGTGCATGCCCCTCGGAACGGCTCCTTCGGTCGCCTTCGCCGAAATCCGCGTCGATCAGCCCGGCGCCGACGTCGACGAGTACATCGAAGTCGTCGCGGCTCCCGGCACCTCGCTCGAAGGCGTGGCAGTCGTCGTCCTCGGTGACGGCGCCGGCGGCGTTGGCGGCACGGTCGAGACCGTCCTCGCCTTCGGCAGCACCACGACCGACTCCAACGGCGTTGCCGTGCTCGGCAATGCGTCGTTGAGCCTTGGCAGCCCGGCGTACCCCGGTCGCTTCAACCTGGAGAACGGCCAGAACAGCACGTTCCTCCTCGTCCATGGCTTCACCGGCAACGTCGCCGACGACCTCGACACCGACGACGACGGCGTTCTCGACGTCACGCCGTGGAACACGATCCTCGACTCGGTCAGCGTCATCCAGACCACCGATGTTCCGGCTGCGGGCGTCTTCTACTACGGCGCCGTCGTGGTCGGCCCGGAGGAAACCGTCGACGGCCTCACCTACATGCCCGGCCAGGTCTGGGCGTGCAGCGACTCCGGCGAATGGAACATCGGCGTCTACGACCCGGCCAGCGTCGACCCGGCCCCGACCGACACCGTCGGCGTCGTGAACCCCGAATGCGGCTCGGGTACCTGCGAAGGCGACTTCAACGGTGACGACGTCGTGAACGGTGCGGACTTCGGTTCGCTCCTCGCCGCCTGGGGCGTCTGCTCGGGCTGCCCGGAGGACCTCAACGGCGACGGCGTGGTCAGCGGTGCCGACGTCGGCCTGCTCCTCTCGGTCTGGGGCGCCTGCCCCTGATCCGACCCGAATCGTTCGAGACACGATCACGCAGGGGCGGCCTTCGGGCCGCCCCTGTTCGCTTCTGGGACTTCACTTTTTGCTTGTGGTTACCGGGTGATCACAACTAGAATCGCAGGGTCGGCCGCGGTTCGGTCGGCGCTCGATTCCATGGAGACGAAGACGATGAAGACCAGGATTCTCGCGACCGGCTCGACGCTGCTCGCGCTCGCGGGCGGCGC
>CAYZSH010000044.1:4265-14450 GCA_964481025.1 uncultured Isosphaeraceae bacterium | reverse complement strand
TGCCGAACGGGATGAACCCGAGGTCCGGACGAAACGGCGTCCGGGGCCGTCGGGAAGCGCGACGCGTTCAGAGAAACGAACGCCGAGTGGTGCCAGGATCGACGGCGAACGAACGCCGTGTCCCTCCCGTGGCATCGGAAGTGTACCCGATCGGCTCGGGGCGATCACGGGCATGAATCCTCGTCGCGCGTTGGGGCCCGTTTCGGATGGTGGAGGGGGTTGATCCTCGCGAGGATCCCTCGTGTTCAGTCGGCACCACCCGCATGACGCGGGATCGAAAGGAACAGCCATGTACGAGAACCCGAAGAACCCGGCCCCGAAGGGCTCGACTCATCCGAAGCAGACCACGCCGATGAAGCGTGAAGAGCGACCCGAGTCGGGCATGGAGAAGAAGCCGGGCAAGCAGATGCCTCCCGCATCGTCCACCGCGAAGACGGCCGGCGCGAAGCCGGCTCCGGCAAAGTCGCCCGCTGGTCGAGCGACCGAACCCACGACCGGCGCCGCGTCCCGTCGGCGGTGACTCTCGGGGCGCCTCCCGTTCCGGGGGGCGCCCTCTTTTCTCCGGCCGTGAAGGTCGGAGCCCACCATCCAGAGGAAGGAGCAGTCTGCCATGACCGTTGCCACCAGAAGTCGAACCGACTCGCAGATCCATCAGGACGTCATTCGTGAACTCACCTGGGACACCCGGGTCTCGGAAACCGACGTGGGTGTCGAGGTCGACCATCAGGTGGTCACCCTCACCGGCACCGTGCCGACCTACGCCCGCAAGCTCGCGGCGCAGGAGGCGGCCCACCGCGTCTCGGGCGTCCTTGACGTCGCCAACGACATCGAGGTCGTCTTTCCCGGCCAGCGCATCACCGACACCGACATCGCGCACCGCGTGCGGCATGCGCTCGAGTGGGAACTCATGACGCCCGCCGACACGATCACCTCGACCGTGCGGGACGGCTGGGTCACGCTCTCGGGCGCCGTCGATTCCCTGGCCCACAGCAACGACGCGGCGCGGGCGATTCGCCGCATCAAGGGGGTTCGCGGGATCACCAACGAGGTCTCGGTGAAGCCCAAGGTCCGCACCAACGCCTCCAACGTGCGCCAGGAGATCGAGTCCGCACTCGATCGTCAGGCGATCCGCGAGTCGAGCCACCTCCGAATCGAGATCGAGGACGGTCGCGTCCGGCTCGACGGCACCGTGCGGAGCTGGCCCGAGCGTCGTGCAGTCGTGAATGCCGCGAAGTTCACGCCCGGCGTGAAGAGCGTGGATGAGACGGGGCTGCGGGTCGATCCGTTCGGCGCCGTCTGAGACAGGACCAAGAAGAGCGGGGATGGACTGGGGTGCGGGAGGCCGGGGAACCTCCCGCACCCCCGCGGCGGGGACGAGCGGCATTCCGGGAACGGGCCATGATCAACACCACCATCACCACCACTTTCGAACGACAGCGTGACCGCATGGTCGCCACCCAGATCGAGGCCCGCGGCATTCGCACGCCGCGCACCCTTGCGGCGATGCGGGCCATTCCGCGGGAACGCTTCCTGCCCGATGAACTGTCGGGATCGGCGTACGACGACGCGCCCCTGCCCATCGACGAGGGGCAGACGATCTCGCAGCCGTTCGTGGTCGCGCTCATGGTCGATGCGCTCCAGGTCGGACCGCGCGATCGGGCGCTTGAGATCGGCGCCGGCAGCGGATATGCCGCCGCGGTTCTCGGCGAGCTGGCGGAGCAGGTCTGGGCGATCGAACGGCACCAGACGCTCGCCCGCGCGGCGGCGGTCCGGCTTCGGCAGCTTCAATGCTCCAACGTGCATGTCCTCTGCGCGGACGGCACGCTGGGATGGCCTGACGAAGCACCGTTCGACGCGATCCTCGTCTCCGCGGGCGGACCCGCGGTACCGGGGCCGCTGGCGCAGCAGCTCGCGATCGGCGGACGACTCGTCATGCCGGTCGGTGAATCGACGGGCGAGCAGACGCTCGTCCGCATCCGGCGAATCGCCGAGCACGCGTTCGAGGAGGACGAACTCGGGCCGGTGCGATTCGTGCCGTTGGTGGGGGGGCAGGGTTGGGCCGCGGGGAACGCGCGGTTCGATCCACGACGGGCGGGGGCCGGGATCCGGCTCGAACCACCGGCTCGGCGCCGTCTCGCGGCGCTGGTCGCGGATCGGTGCGAGCCGTTCGACTCGATCGAGTCGTTCGATCCCGGCCCGCTGCTCGATCGCATCGGCGACGCCCGAGTCGTCATGCTCGGCGAGGCGACGCACGGCAGCAGCGAGTTCATGGAGATGCGGGCCCGCATCACGCGGGAGCTCGTCGAGCGACTCGGCTTCAATCTCGTGCTGCTCGAGGGCGACTGGTGCGACGTGCAGGCCATCGATCGTCATGTCCGTCGCCGCGATCGCTCGTATCTTCGGACTCCCGCATTCACGCGGTTTCCGACCTGGATGTGGCGGAACCACGAGATGCGCCGCTTCGTGGACTGGCTCGCCGAACATGACTCGCGGCTGGCCCCCGAGCAGCGGGTGTCGATTCACGGGCTCGATCTCTACGGGCTTCGGGGCTCGATCGAATCCGTGATCGGATATCTGCGTCGCGTCGATCCCACCGCGGCTGATGTGGCCCGATCGCGGTACGCGTGCTTCGCCCCCTGGGAGGGCGATCCGATCACCTACGGCCGGGCGGTCGCGGGCGGACAGGTCGCGTCCTGCGAATCCGAGGCGTCGGCGACCCTCGCCGAACTCATCGCACGCCGACGCGAGTACGAGTCGCGCGACGGTGATGACTGGTTCGACACCGCGCGGCACGCGACGGTCATCCGCGAGTCGGAGCGGTTCTATCGGGCGATGCACGAAGGATCGGTGGCGAGCTGGAATCTTCGGGATCGCCACATGTTCGACACCCTCGAGTCGGTGATGCGGTTCCGTGGCGAGGACGCCCGGGCGGTGATCTGGGCGCACAACTCGCACATCGGGAATGCGGCCGCGACCGAGATGGGGCGTCGCGGTGAGACGAATCTCGGGGAACTCGTTCGGCGGCACTTCGGCGAGGATGCGTATTCGATCGGCTTCGGCACGCATCGCGGAACCGTTGCGGCCGCGAGCGACTGGGGCGCCGCGATGCGGCTGATGTCGGTGCGTCCGTCGCACGAGGACAGCTACGAGCGGATCTGTCACGAGTCCGAGGTGCGGGCGTTCACATTGCCGCTTCGCGATGTACACGAGCCGATCGTCCGCTCCGCACTTCTCCCACCGCGACTGCAGCGGGCGATCGGCGTCATCTATCGACCCGAGACCGAGATGCTGAGCCACTACTTCGAGGCGGTGCTTCCCGCACAGTTCGACGAGTACATCTGGTTCGAGGAGACCACCGCCATCCGTCCCTTCGAGGCGCACGAGGTCGCGGGCATGCCCGAGACGTATCCGTTCGGCCTCTGACCGGCGACCTCGGCGGCCCGCACCGACGGGGGGCGGGGCCGACGGGCGCGGACAGGTGTCGAACCGACGAGGACCGGATCCCGGTCCGGAAAGGAGTTCACCACATGAATCTGATTCCCTGGCATCGACGGAGCGGCCTCAGTGGACGCAACGAGGCATATCTGCCGTCGTCGTTCATCGAGCTTCGGCACGCGATGGACCGGTTCCTCGATCGCATGCCGTCGCTGGAGTGGCCGGAACTGACCGACGGGGGGCGGACCTTCCTGCCCAACATCGACATCGTCGAGGAGGACGACGAGATCCTGATCACCGCCGAGGTGCCGGGAATGGACCCCTCGGAACTCGACATCCGAGTGTCCGGCGACGAGCTCTCGATCCACGGCGAGAAGCGAGAGACCGACGAAGGCACGGACGGTGGACGTCATCACTGCGAACGGCGGTACGGGATGTTCACTCGGCGCATCGAGCTGCCTTCGTCCGCCGATCTCGACACCGTCGAAGCGGAACAGCACGAAGGCGTCCTGACCGTCCGGGTGAAGAAGCATCCGGAGACGACCTCGCGGCACATCGACATCCGGAACGGGAAGTCGAAGGGAACGAGGACGACGGAGAAGCGTCGCCAGGTCGCCGTCACCAGTCGCTGAAGCAAGGACAGGGGATGGAGCCCGTGTCCGCGCCGGGGGCGGCACGGGTTCCACCCTGATCCTCGATCGGCACAGGCGTTCGGTCCCCGGTCGAGGAGTCATCTCATGGATCGATGGATCGTCATTGCGGACAGCCGTGCCGCGCGGCTCGTGCTCTTCCGGGCGCTCGCGGGCGGGCATTGGCATGCCGAGGCGGGGGGTGTCATCGAATCCAGGTGGGTCGACCGTGAGGAACGAGGCCGACCGGCACGGCTTGGGGGCCGATCATCCTCCGCCCACGAGCATCTGTTGCCGACGGAGTCCGAGGGGGTGGATGCCGAGATGCGTCGTCGCTTCGCACGGGATGTCGTCGACTGGCTCGAGACATCGTGCGGACCACGCCTGCGCGAGGATCCGGAGGTCTTCGCCGCCGCGGGCTTCTTCGGGGCCCTTCGTCGCGAACTTCAGGACAGACATCATCCGCTCGGCATTCACGAAGTCTCGCTGGGCAACCTCCGCGTCGATGATCTCGCGCAGCATCCGGCCGTCATCGAGGCGATCGGATCAGTGCCGAAGCACCCCTACGGACGCCACTTCGAATAGCCGGAACGGCCGCGCAATCCCTGGCCAGGGCGTCGAAACACGTTCCTCGCCGGTCGTCGTTCCTCATCGTGCTCGGCGTACGCGTGCTCGCCGCTCAGGTCACGGATGATTCCTGCTTCCGACTGATCACCCGATCGTGCACGGTCAGGCAACGAACGGCTGCCTGATCCCATGAGGCACTGTGGACTTCCGCCGCGGCCCGCTCCCGAAGATGGTCTGCGAGCGGTGATCGAAGCAGGATCGCGGCGATTTGATCGGCGAGCATCTCAGGATCATCCGGATCCACGATCAACGCGCCCTCATGCAGCACCTCCGAGACGCCGGAACGGCGCGAAAGCACCACTGGAACACCGTGGCCGGCCGCCTCCAGGGCGGTCAGGCCGAACGGCTCGCTCAAGGACGGCATCACGTACGCATCGGCACGGCGATAGGCGTGATCGACGGCGGCGCCACGCAGAAAGCCCGTGAACCGCATTCGTCCTCCCAGTCCGGCCCTGGCTGCGGCGTCGACCATCGCCGGACCCAGATCGCCCCAGCCGGCCACGAGAAAACGGATCTCGGGCATTCTCTGCGAAAGCATCGCCGCAGCCTCGATGAAGCGGAACGGACCCTTCTGCCGGGTGAGCCGCCCGAGAAAGAGGACGGTTCGATGGCGGCCGCGTCGTCTTCGCGTCGACGGTCGACGACTCGACATTCGCGGCTCGATGCCGTTGTGCACCACCGCGATCCGATCCATCGGGATGCCGTGTTGCGTGCCGATGATCTTCCGGGTGTAGGCCGATACCGAGATGATCCGGTCGGCGGCGAGCATCCCCTCCCGCTCGATGCGGGCCGCCACCGGATTGGCGAAGGGTCCGGAACGGTCGAATTCCGTCGCGTGCACGTGGACGACCAGGGGTCGACCCGAGGCGCGGGCCACCGCGATGCCGGCCGGGAACGTCATCCAGTCATGGGCGTGAACGACATCGAACTCGGTTCGCTCGGAGAGCTCGACGCAGCGTTGCGCATATCGATCGGTCCGCGCCGCGAGATCCCCTCCGTATCCACCGGACACGCCCGCGGACATGACCCGCACCCGGCCGGTCCGTTCCAGCAACCGCCCGACCGGTTGCCGCCGACCGGGGCGATCGCGTGCTCGGCCGATCGCGATGTTCTCCCGACCGGACCATGCGGGATACGGCGCCGGCAGAGGGACGCCGGCTCCAACGAGCCGAACCGAGCCGACGGTCCCACCGATCGGCGATGTGCGTGGTGTCGTCCGCTCGAACCCCGCCGATCCTGCTGCTTCCGGGAGCACGAAGGTCGTCTCGACCTCCAGTCGGCCGAGCGCACGGACGAGTCCGTGGCACGCGGTGCCGAGGCCGCCGCTGATGTGCGGGGGAAACTCCCATCCGAGCATGAGGATGCGCATGGTCGAGACCGGATCCGGTGCGGCGGTCCGCGTGACGATGGCGCGAGGGGACGGACCGGTGGTCCGTCCCCTCGGCGTGGGCCACCGGTATCTGCGGCGACCGTGGTGAGGCGGAGGTGGACGTGGCGGTCGCGGCTCAGAAGGACGCGAGCATGCCTTCGCGGTGGCGACGTGCACCGACGGCGGACAGCGTCTCGGCGACCTCGGCATCGGTCACCGCCGCGTTCCGATGGTGCCGCTCCTTGGCCGCCTCCTGGGCGATGTCGTGGAGGGAAAGCACGCCGACGATCTGGTTTCGGTCATCGACGACCGGAAGGCGACGCACGCGGTTGTGCCTCATGATCCGCTCGGCGTGCTCGATGCTGTCGGTGGAGTGACAGGTGTGCACGGCCGTCGCCATGGCGCTTCGGATCGGCATCTCCCGAAGTCGGAGACCGCGGGTGTACGCGGCCATGCAGACGTCGCGGTCGGTGATGATGCCGATGACGTGCGCTTCGTCATCGACCACCGGAACGCACCCGCAGTCCTGTTCCCAGAAGATCTGCGCGGCACGCTCCATCGGTTCGTCGGCATGACAGGTGGCGGGGCTGAATGACATGAGTTGTTCGACGAGCATGGATCGTGATCTCCGGTTGGTGAATGGAACTCGCATGGAGGCATGGTGCGACATGACCGTCACGCGCTCCATGGGAGTTCGAGCCCAACGCGTCGGAACCGGCCGGTGGAGAACGACGACGGCCGCCGATCCGCGGGGGATCGACGGCCGTCGTCGTCTCGTCTCGGGGACACATCCCCGCGATCCGGCTCAGACCTCGGCGAGTCCCTCGCTGATCGCGAACCGCACGAGTTCGCCGCGGTCGTGGACATCGAGCTTCCGCATGATCGCCTCGCGGTGGTTGTCCACCGTCTTCGGACTGATGCACGCGTGCTCGGCGATGTCGGCCCGGCGGAGTCCCCGTCCGATCATGCGCAGGATCTCGGTCTCGCGGTTGCTCAGGGCCGAGAGCTTGGTCACCGGGCGTCGATCCTCGCCGCGTCGATCGCGCGGCGTCGCTCGGAGCCGTGACTTCGCCTTCGGGCCGAAGACGCATCGGCCGCGCATCACGTCACGGATGCCCTGCACGATCCGATCGACTTCGTCGCTCTTCGAGAAGTAGCCGCTCGCACCGGCGTCGATCGCGGCGCCGATGTAGTGGTCTCGGGTGTATGCGGTCAGGAAGATGACCTTGACATCGGGCAGCGTCTGCCGAAGGAGCTCCACCGCTTCGAACGGATCGGGGCCGGGCATCTCTATGTCGATGAGCACGACGTCCGGCTTGAGGCGCCGGGCCTCGAGCATGAGGTTCTCGGCGGACGGGAGTCGGCCGACATACTCGAGGTCGGGGGTGCGGTCGAATCGGGATTGAAGTCCGTCCACGAGGAAGCCGTGGTCATCGACGCAGAGGACACGGATCGGGCGGTGTTTCAGCATGGAAGGATCCTTTCGAGGGCGGACCGAAGCTCGGCCCGAAGGTGATCGAAACTCAGGTTTGATTCGACGTAGGCGACGCCTTCGACGGTGACGTCGTCGGTTCGCTTCTTGGAATGGCCGACCACGATGGTGGGGCGTGGCTCGGTCAAACGCGGCGATGATCGACGCCAGTCGTCGAGATCGACGATGTCGGCAACGATCTCTCTTCGGTCGGGATCCGACTCCGAGGTCGGGGCGTGGTGGCCGTTCGCTTCATCGATGACGGCGAAGTTCTCCAGCTCGAGGAGGTGCCCCAGCAGGGACGCGATCCGCGGGTCCTGGACTCGAAGTCGGATGTGGCCTCGACACTGATCGTCCGGATCAGCCATCGTCACGTCGGCTGCGGGCAGCGTCAGGGCGATGGTGGTCCCGACGCCCGGGGTGCTCTCGATGTCGAGCGTGCCGCCGGATTTCGCGGCGACCCGGTGGACGAGGGCGAGACCGAGGCCGGTTCCCTTGCCCCGACGCCGGGTGGTGAAGAACGGATCGGCCGCCCGATGACGCACGTCCTCGGGCATTCCGGCGCCGTCATCGCTCACGCCGACGATGACATCACCGTCGAGATCGACCCGGGCCCAGAGGGCGACGGTGCCGCCTTCCTGGATCGCTTTTCCGGCATTGGACAGCAGGTTGAGCAGGGTCTGGGTCAACTCGTGCGGGGCGATGCCGATCGCCGGAAGTTCATCCGGGAGCCGTACGAGGAACCGGGTCGTCGCCGGCAGGGCACGGCGCAGCAACCCTTGGGATCGTCGCCACCAGGCAGGGATGACCGTGATCCCATCGCTGCCGTCGTCGCTGTCCGGGTGGACCATGAGCTGGTGCAGGCCGTCGGCAAGATCCTGCAGGAACCCGAGGCCTCGACGGATCTCGCGGAGTTCGTTCCGCACCGTCTCGGAGACGCCATCCGATTCGACGCCGTCCAAACGGGCCCTGATCGGGAGCAGGATCGTGTTCATGTCGTGGCCGATGCCGGCCGCGAGCGTGCCGATGGCGTTGAGTCGGGTGGCCTGCTCCAGCCGATGACTTGTCGAGTCCTCCTCGGTCAGGTCGTGGAGGAACACCACGCACGCGGAGCAGCCTTCGATGTGCGTGACGGCGAGTCGCAGCGGAAACGGCTGGCCGAGTCGGTGAAGTCCGCGGACTCGGCTCGTCGGGCTCGACTCCCTTGCCATGTCGAGAAGGCCTGAGCAGCATCCGTGACGAGGAAGGTCGGGAAGAACGATGGAGACGTGCCGACCGAGAATCGCATGAAGCTGGTGGCCGAAGATCTCCGTGGTGGCGGCGTTGGCCGAGACGATGTGTCCGGTGGAATCGACGGTCAGGATCGCATCGGTCGCGGTCTCGACCACCGCCGCAAGATGTCGCTGGCGTTCACGGAGGCTCGCCACGGCGGCCTTGCGGTCGGTGATGTCCAGGGACGCGGCGATCCACTCGCTGGCGAACCCGTCCGGATCGAGAATCGGCACCGCGCGGGAGTGCATCCACCCGACCGTGCCATCCGGGCGGATGAATCGATGCTCGAGATCCAACACGCTCCGGTCGGTGATCGCGTGTGCGACGGCGTCGAGGACCGCTCGCCGGTCCTCGATCGGCACGAACCGCTCCATCCACTGCCTGGAATCAGTGGTGGAATCGGCATCGAGATCGGCACCATCGATCATCCGCACCGTGGACCAGTCGGCGCTCATGGTGAACACCACATCGAAGATCGCTTGGCTGAACGCCGAGAATCGGGCGATGATCCGCTTGGAGTCCTCAAGGCATCGCAGGCAATCGGAGATGGGCTCGATGACGATCATCACATCGTCGACGGCACCACTGGCCACTCCTGAGGGTTCCATCGACCAACGCACGTGGTGTCGATGGCCCGCCGCATCGACCGTCGAAGCCTGACGCCATCCTGTCGCACGTCCTTCAAGCGCGTCGCGCCACGCGGCTGTCCAGTTCTCGAAAGGAAGCGGCGGCGGCACGTCGTGGATCATTCGGCCGACGACCGGATCATCGTCGTGCGCGTCTCGTGCGGCGCGACCTTCGATCGTGGGCGTCGCGATGGGATTCGATCCGACACCACGACGCCAGGCCGAGTTCGCTCGGAGATAGCGACCCGACGCATCGACGATTGCGACCGCCGGTTCGGAGGGAGTCGAGGCGGCGGGCGGGGCGACGGCGACGCACGACCCGGGAGGCGTCGGCGCCCTCGGGCCGTCATCGACTCGTGGCGACACCGGTGCCGGCCGGTGGGGCCGAGTCTCGATCGTCGGAATGTCAGGATCTCTCGTCAGTCGACGCACAGGTCTGAATCCGGGTGACCCTGTGATCGGGTCGGGTGAAGGGGCGGCGGATGAGTCAGACGTGCTTCGACGAGCCACACCATCTGAAGGGACGGCAAACCCAGGTGAACGGTTGTGATCACACCGCTTCGACGGCTCACGCGGTAGTGGGAGATATCCCCCTGCGACGAACTCGGGGCGGAGAGTGGCGGAAAGAGCAGGACTCGGACTGACTCCCGGGTGAGGCGAGATGCGGATGGTCGCTGGCGACGGCGTGGTCGCTGACGAACGAACAAGCACCTCGCGAGCAGGCGGAAGCTCGCACACCGAGGGCATGAATCGCTC
>CAYZSH010000044.1:0-4165 GCA_964481025.1 uncultured Isosphaeraceae bacterium | reverse complement strand
GAACAAGCACCTCGCGAGCAGGCGGAAGCTCGCACACCGAGGGCATGAATCGCTCGCGGCCCCGACCATGGCCGAGTTCTTGAGTTCGCGTCGAATCCGGCGGAGGGCCGCGCCGAAACCAGAAGGGCATGTCGGACATCAATCCCCTCGTTCTCGCCGCTCGTCCGCTTCCCCGGCCATCCCATGGGCGCCGGCTGCCTCGCGGGTCCGCCTTGTTGCTCGCGATGGCGTTTCAGGGGTCGGTCGCTGCCGACACCTTCGTCGTCGAGCCCGGCCCCGCGGAGGCCATCCAGCAACTCATCGACTCCGTCGTGGCCGCTGGCGATGTGGTCGTGCTGGCCGCGGGCGATCACCTCGTCACCACCGTCGTCGATCTTCGGGGGCGGGCGATCGAGCTTCGTGGCGAGATCGGCAAGTCCGGCGAACCGCTCGCCCGGCTGGTCGGTCAGGGGTTGACCGGGGTGCTGGTCTGCCGAACCGGCGAGACGACCGGCACGCGGATTCGCGACCTCGTCGTCACCGGGGGCGACATCGACCTCGGGGCGGGCCTGCTCATCAACAACGCGAGCCCGTCGGTGTCGGGCGTGCGGTTCGAGTCGAATCGAGCGAGCGTGTTCGGGGGCGGCGTCGGCGTCTTCGGCGCCGCGAGCTCGCCGGTGTTCGAGAACTGCGCGTTCATCGACAACCGGGCCGAGCTCGTCGGCGGTGGCTGTCTCAACGGGACCGACGCGTTCCCTGTCTACCGGGGCTGTGTCTGGATCGGCAACGAGTGTGGTCTCTACGGGCGGGCGATGTACAACCAGATCGACTCGAACCCGACGCTTCAGGACGCGACGGTCGAGGGCTGCTGCGAGGTCGTGCCGCCGCAGAGTTTCATCGACGACGGCGGCAACGCGATCGAGCCGACCTGCGACGACTGTCGCGGTGATCTCAACTGCTATCAGGGCGTGGGAAGTGCCGACATCGGTCTGCTGCTCGGGGCGTGGGGCACGACGCTGGAGAGTTACGACCTCGATGGCGACGGCATCGTCGGTGGTTCGGACATCGGCGTGCTGGTGTCGCAGTGGGGCGCGTGCCCGGACTGAATGGTGAGGCCGCGCCGCACTCAGTCGTCGCGTGGCGTCACCGTCACCGTCGCCGACACCGGCCGATGATCCGACGCGACGACCTCGGCGATCACCCGAGCCTCGAACGGCATCCAGAAGTCCGCCGGACCGGCGAAGATCGAGTCGATGTCCGAGGTCGGGATCTCCGCCGGCCAGGTCTTCGTCGAACCCGCGGGTTTGCGGCCTTCGTCGCCGAGTGACGCAAAGAGTTCCCGGGTCCGCGACCCCGGCGTGTCGTTGAAGTCACCAAGCAGGATCCACGGGCGATCGAGTTCCCGGAGATGCCGGGCGACCTCTTCCGCCTGGGCGAACCGGAATCCGTCGTCGTCCACCCAGTCGAAGTGCACGTTCACGACCGTGATCGGCCCGATCCCGGGCGGCGACACGTCGACGGCGAGCGCGACGCGGGGTTCGTTCCCGGTCGGCAATGGCCACGATTCCGCCGACTCGATCGGCCACCGCGACAGGATCGCCATCCCGTACCGCCCGCCGTCGTGGTCCATGAACGACCCGAAGGCGTGGTGCATGCCGAGCGCCTTGCCGAGCCATCCGGCCTGATCGACGCCCCGGCAGCGACGCGTCTGCTCGTCGACTTCCTGCAGGGCCACGATGTCCGCATCAAGCGCCGAGATCGCGGCGGCGGTGCGGTCGAGGTCGAGCACGTTGTCGGTGCCGACGCCGTGTCGGATGTTGTAGGTCGCGACCCGCAGTCTCGCCGCCGGACCGCTGGAGGCTTCAGATGACGACCCGATGCCTCGTTTCGACGCGCAGCCGAGCGGCACGACGAGTGCCAACATCACGCAGATGACGGCGGACAACATGCTGGCGGAGAGCAGAAGGGCGCTCGCGCATCCCGAACCCGCGGGGGCCGGGCATCGAGCATCGAGGAGATCCTTGGCCTCGCGGAGCGACATCGATCTCGACTCTCGCAACAACTTGATCGCCTGAATCCGCTCGCCACGTTCGGCGGCCGCGATGACCTCGGCAGGCAGCTCGTCGCTCGGCGTGCTCGCGGTTGCCAGCATCCGGCGGGCGGCGTCCTCGGAGATCCCGGTCTCGGCGACAAGAAGTCGAACCGCATCCTCGTGGCGACCGGACGCGACGAGTTCGGCTGCGGACCGAGCGATGTCGTCGGGCATCGGTGGCGGGGTGTTCGGTTCGGTCATGGCGAGCTCGAATGGGCGCAGCGAATCCCGCCGGCCGAAGTCGCCGGAGTCTATCGTCCGGCCCGTGGAACCCATCGTGATCGAGACCGATCGACTTCTCGTCCGGCCATGGCGAGCCTCGGACCTCGAAGAGATCCTCGAGGTCTACGGCGATCCCGACGCCATGCGGTTCGTCGGCGATGGGACGATCCTTCAACGCGAGGATGCGGTGAAGTGGTTGGAAGTCACGGAGTCGAACTACCGAAGGCGGGGCTATGGCATGTTCGCGGTGATCCGTCGCGATTCGCGTGACGTCATCGGATGTGCCGGCCTCGTGCATCCGGCTGACCAGCCGGAGTGCGAGATCAAGTACGCCCTCAAGCGCGAGCACTGGAACCGTGGCTACGCGAGCGAACTCGTCCCCGCGATGGTGCGGTACGCAAGAGAGGTTCACGAAAGGGACACGGTGATCGCCACGAGTGACCCACGCAACCTCATCTCGCACAGAGTGCTCGAGAAGAGCGGCCTGAGGCGGATTGGAGAACGCGTCGAAGATGACGGAAGCTTGTCTTGGAGCGGCGTGGGAGAAGTTTCATGATTGTCTTGAGGGAGCTGAGTCCGATTTATACGGTTGTCTTGGCTATGGCAACGGATGGCAAAGTACTCGTACCGTCGGCGCGAAGTTCATCATCGCGCTCAAGGTCTGCCAGCCGGCTTTCGCCGGTGGCTTGCCGGGATGGACCCTTTGCATGGTCGCCGTGACCGGAGGCCTCTCTTTTGCAGACCTAATATATTCCTCGTTTGCCTGCGACAGCGACTATGAAGACGACAGGAAGAAGTGCTTTCAAAAACTCGCGAGAGCGTTCCGGATTCAGGCCGCCGGAGTCTGCAGCGTCCCGCCCACGGATCCTTCCCCTGATTTGTGCAATTTCTGATGAACGATTTTGAACCTGTACATCCAAGCAATGAATCACCCCGGCAATCACGTCGCCTGCCGAAGGACGTGGTGGTGGTCCTCGTCTTAGCCGTGCTTGGACCGCCATTGCTCACGTTTGCCGTACGTGGGGTGTTCTTCGACGACTCGACGTGGTCCGGGGAGGACCGTACGTCCTTCCGGGCGATCACGAGGAGTATTGGTATGTTTCTGGGGTCTTACGCGTTCTTTCGATGTGCGGCCATCGCTTCGGCGAACGATCAGGCAAAGTGGAAGGTGGTGGCGGAGCTTTCGGTCGGCGGAGTCTTGGTGCTGATGGGTATCGCAGAACTCGTTTCGGCAATCATCGCCCGGTCCTGAAGTTCGACGATCGGCGATTGCACGCGGCGAGTTTTCCATATCCCCGCCTGACGTAAGCCGCCCCGGTCTCGAGCCGGGGCGGTTTTCATTCACCAGGCGAGCTGGTCATCCCTGGTGGAACGACTCGTCCTGTCGAAGGTGTCGGTCCACCAGGCCAGGGTTGGATTCGGTGAAGACGGCGGGGGACCAGTCTGAGACGCAGCTGATCACAATGGGCTGAACGAACCGTCACCATGCAAAGAGACCAGGCAGAGACACCTTGCTGTGCTCCCTGACACTTCATGGTCTTGAAGAGATTCCGCGCGAGATCCAGGATCCTCCGGTACTTGCTCAGGGCTTCCGGGGTGCCGGCGCGACCCAGGGATACGCGACGACCATCCACGCGGGTGTAGGCGTAGAGATCGCCGTGGCAGGTGTGAGTCTTGTACGTAGGGCTTGATGGCGTGGTCCTTGGCATGACGACTGACTCCGTCGAAACGCGTTTGTTGACGCGTTTGTTGACGTGATCGGAGTGAGTCGCAGCCCGGAGCCGATCCGGGGTATCCCCCAAGTGGAGGATTCGACACGGTTTAGATGAAAGCGGGTGAACGGGCTCGAACCGTCGACATTCAGCTTGGGAA
>CAYZSH010000043.1:0-14762 GCA_964481025.1 uncultured Isosphaeraceae bacterium | reverse complement strand
CCCCCTCAGTCGCCTTCGGCGACAGCTCCCCCGAAGACGGGGTCGGCGGAATCGTCGGGGACTCGATGAATCATCGAGCCCGCAACGCAGCCTTCGAATCTCGAATCCCCCCACCCCGACAAAAGCAACACACCCGCGACCATGTGGTCGCGGGTGTGTTCTCAGGCGAGGCGGACGGGACTCGAACCCGCAACCACCGGCGTGACAGGCCGGTACTCTAACCAATTGAGCTACCGCCCCTGAGTTGCCACCGGCCCGAAGGCCGAGAACGGACAGAGTAGCGTCCCCGCCGCCGGCGTCAAGTCAGGGAGCGGGTCGAACGACCACCGAATTCAAGGTTCCTTGGCCATCGATCAACCGAGTCGGGCTCGTCCGACTCGGGACCGGTTCCCGGACGGGGCGGCAGCCCACTACTTGGTGCTCGCCCATGTCCGGCCCCAGGACGGCTCCGCGACCAGCGGAACCTCCAGCGGCATCGCCCGCTCCATCGTTGACCGAACGGTCTCCGCGACCGACTCGACCTCGGACTCATCGACCTCGAGGACGAGTTCGTCGTGGATCTGCAGAATCAGCCGGGCGGTCGGATGCGCGGTCGGCAGCGTTCGGTGCAGATCGATCATCGCCCGCTTGATGAGATCCGCCGCGCTGCCCTGCACCACGGTGTTGATCGCCATCCGCTCGCCAAGTTGACGTTCCATCGGGTTGCGGGCGGTGATCTGCGGGATGCGCCGACGACGGCCGAGAATCGTCGCCACCCAGCCGTGCGCCTTCGCCTGCTCGACGCACGCATCGAGGAAGTCGCGGATGCCGGGGAAGCGGGCCTTGTAGTCGGTGATGATCGCGTCCGCGGTCGGCACGTCCATGTCGCCGCCGAGTCGTCGGGCCAGCCCGAAACCGGTGATGCCGTAGACGATTCCGAAGTTGATCATCTTCGCGGTCGACCGCATCGCCGAATCGACCTTCTCAAGCGGTACGCCGAGCACCCGGGACGCGACCGCCGCATGAATGTCCTCGCCACGGGCGAAGGCATCTCGGAGTCCCTCGTCGCCCGAGAGATGGGCGAGCATCCGCAGTTCGACCTGTGAATAGTCGGCGGCCAGCAGCAGGCGGCCGGGCGGTGCGATGAACGCCTTGCGGATGTCACGACCGACTTCGGTGCGGATCGGGATGTTCTGAAGATTGGGATCGCTCGAACTCAACCGGCCCGTCGCGGTCACGGTCTGATTGAACGACGCGTGGATGCGACCGGTCGTCGGATCGATCGCATCCTTCAGGGCGACGAGGTACGTCCCGACGAGCTTGACGAGCTGGCGGTACTCGAGCACGAGCCGCGGAATCGGGGACTCGATCGACGGGTCGTCCGCGAGCTTCTCCATGACCTCCGCGTCGGTGCTCGGTCCGGTCTTGCCCTTCTTGATCGGCTTGAGTCCGAGCCCCGGGGGATCTGCGTCAGGGGCGTTGAAGAGCGCCGCGGCGAGCTGTTTCGGCGAGTCGGGGTTGAACGCGTGCGGCGACGCTTCGACGATCGCGGTCCGCAGATCATCGATGCGGCCCGCGAGCGACTCGCGCTGCCGGTCGAGTTCCGCCGGGTCGACCGCGATGCCCTCGTACTCGAGATCGGCGAGGATCTCGACGAGCGGCACCTCGGTCTCGCGGTAGAGCTCGACGAGCCCTTCCCGATCGAGCGCCGCCAGGAGATGGTCCTCGAGCCGGAGCGTGACGTCCGCGTCCTCGGCAGCGTACGGCGCCGAGACGTCGAGCGACACCTCGCTGAAGAGCCTCTGGTCGCGGCCCTTTCCGATCACCGCCGAGATCGGCACGCACCGCCGATCGAGCAGCGTCTCCGCGAGCGCGTCCATGCCATGCGAGGCTCGGGTCGCGTCATCCACGTACGAGGCGACCATCGAGTCGCCCGCCACGCCCCGCACCTCGAAGCCGTGCGACCGCAGGACGACGAGGTCGAACTTCAGGTTGTGCCCGATCTTCGCGACCGCGGGATCAGCGAAGAGTCGCGAGAGCGCGGGGCGAGCCGTCTCGAGATCGAGATGAGCCTCGGGCGTCGGCGACCGAAGCGGCACGTAGCTCCCGGTGCCCGGCTCGAACGAGATCGAGACGCCTGCGAGGGGCGCCGAGCGCGGACGAAGTCCGTCGGTTTCGGTGTCGATCGCGACCCGCCCGGACGCGATCGCGCGATCCACCAGTGATTCGAGCGTCGCGAGGTCGGTGACGACGTCGTAGACGCCATCGACGGGACGGACCGGATCCGCGGGCGCCGCGGGCTCGAGTCCGCCGAAGAGCGTGCCCGCCGCGTCGTCCGCGGCGACCGCCGTCGCCGACGACGTCGTGCTCGTGGCGATCGGCGAAGCATCCTTGGCTGCGGTTCCGCCGCCGAGGATCGCGCGGAACGCGTCGCGGAGCCGGTTGAAGCCGAGGATTCGCAGCGTCTCGTCGACCGCCGGCTGGTCGGCACGGGCGGGATCGACCCGGGCCGCCTCGAGGTCGAACTCGACCGGGCAGTCGTCGTGGAGCGTGATCAGACGACGCGAGAGCGGCAGATGCTCACGGGCGGCGACGAGATTCTCGCGACGCTTCCCCTTGATCGATCGCTTCGAGTCGGGGATCTCCTCCTCGGCGTCGATGCGGTCGTAGATGCCCTCGATCGAGCCGAACTCGGCGATGAGCGTCGCGGCGGTCTTCGGTCCGATGCCGTCGACGCCGGGGACGTTGTCGACGGTGTCGCCCATGAGCGTGAGCATGTCGACGACCTGTTCGGGCGTGATGCCCTTCTCATCCCGCAGTTCCGCGGGACCGACCGACGTGTCCTTGTGCACGTCGACGAGCCGGACGTGATCATCGAGGAGCTGCTGGAGATCCTTGTCCTTGGACACGATGCGGACGTCGAGATCGCCGTGCTCGCGACGCATGCGTCGAACGATCGTGGCGATGACGTCGTCGGCCTCGAAGCCCTCGCTGCCGTAGACGGGAACGCCGAGTTCCCCGAGCAGCGAGAGACAGCGGTCGACCTGCGGCGCGAGCTCCGAGGGCGGCGCGTCGCGGTTGGCCTTGTACTCGGGATAGATCTGACTGCGGAACGTGCCGCGATCGCCCGAGACGTCGAGGACGACGGCGAGATGGTCGGGCCGATGCTCGCGAAGAAGTTTGAGCAGCATGTCCACGAACCCGTAGGTCATGTTCGTGGGCTCGCTGGTGACCGGACTCCGCATGTCGGTGCGGATCGCGTGAAACGCCCGGAAGAACTGCGCGTAGCCGTCGATGAGCCAGAGCGTCGGCCGGCTCACGATGCCGACCCCGGCTCACCCGCGGCATGGAGTGCCCGCAGCCGTGCCTCGGTGGCGGGACCGAGCGAGCGGTCGCGTCGCGCCACGACGAGCCGTGCCGTGTCGAGGAACTTCTCGAGTCGATAGCGACGCGTGCCATCGTCGGTGTGCCAGGCGAACCTCGCGACGGTCGATGGCGGCGGCGTCGAGGTCGCGATCATCGCGCCGGTGCCGATCGCCGTGCCGGTCATGATGCGGGTGCCGATCGCGGTCTTGACGTGATCACCGAGCACGCAGCCGAGGAACTGACGACCGCTGCGAAGCCGCGGCCCGTCGGGCTCGAGTCGCATGACGACCTCGCCGTAGGTGTTGAGGAGGTTGCTGTTGACGGTCGCGGCGCCGAGATTCACCCACGAACCGACCCACGAGTCGCCGAGGTGGCCATCGTGACTCTTGTTGGAAAACCCCTGAAACACCGTGCCGCCGACCTCGCCGCCGACCCGGCAGCCCGGCCCGAGGACGGTGTTCGCCTTGAGCGTCGCGTGATCCGCGATGCGGGTGCCGTTCATCACCGCGACCGGCCCGTGCAACACCGCATGCACGCCGAGATGCGCGCCCTCGCCGACGACGATCGGCCCTTCGCGGGCATCGAGCACGACGCCCGGGTCGATGACCGCGGCGCGGTGGATGCGGACCGGATGATCACCGACGACGGTGCCGCCGTGCAGACGCATCCAGGCATCCTCGGCGAGCAGTCCGGATTCGACGGCGAGCGTGAGATCGCCCGCCAGCCGCGCACCGGCGGTCGTGAAGATGTCCCACGGCGCCGTCGCGAGCGGCGGTTCGGCCCGCTCGACGCGTCGGGTGTTCTCCGGGAGTTCACCCGACTCGATGAAGGCGGCGAGCGAGGCGGCGTCGAGCACGGCGCGACGGATCGAGCCGTCCGAGGGATCGATCTCCGCGGTGCCCGGCTCGAGCCCGACGCCCGACGGCGGCTGGAGCAGTCGCCCGTTGACGACGAGCCACGGCCCCTCGCCCGGAGGCATCGAGTTGACCGCGACGCTGGGACGCTCCTCGGCGGCGATCCCCGCGAGTACGGCGGGCACGATCACCGCCACGAGTTCGAGCCGACTCGCCGCGGCGATCCGCTCGGCGGTCGTCAGCCATCCGCTGCGGACGTCGAACGTCGCCCGAAGGTCCACCATCGGGCCGAACGAACCGCGACCATCGTCCAGAAGCACCAGTCCCTGCATGACGACGACGATACCGACCTCGGGGGAGGCCCGGGGTCCGGCGATCAGCGTCGGATCGACGAGGTGTCGAATCGCCAGATCGGCCAGGTCGTCAGAAGCAGCCAGCCGAACGGGATGCCGAAGGCGGCGCTGTAGACGCCTCGCCCGAGCCAGCGCAGAAGTTCCCGAGTCGCCGGTTCGCCGTGCCACGGAACGAGCGTGTCGGAGAAGATTCCACGGATCGACCAGACGGCCATGAAGGGCAGCGCCACCGCGACGAGGTACGGCAGGGTCAGGATGCCGAGGGCGATCGGATTCCGCCGGAAGACCATCGACCGCAGCAGCAGCACGAGCTGCGTGCCGAAGACGTACCCGAGGGCGTTGGGGCCCGGCAGATGGAACGGATGCCCCGACGCATCGGTGCCCGGCGAGAGGAGGTCGATGAGAAGGCCGGTGCCGAGCGCCGCCCAGAGCGCGGTCTGACGAGGTGCGAAGAGCGCCACGAAGACCATGAGGGTCGCGGTCGCCGACGGATGCACGCCGCCCATCGAGACCAGCCCCAGAAAACTCGTGTCGAGGGAGACGCAGAGCGCCAAGGTGATGAAGAAGACGACAGGATTCACCGGCCACCTCCCCCACCATCGTCCGACTCGCGAACGAGGACCCGAAGCTCGACCGTGTGCTCATCCTCGAGCCGGAACAGCGGCTCGATCCGAACCTGCCGCCACTGCGCGTTCGAGGGATCCTCGGACATGGAAACCACGCGGCCGATGACGAGGCCGAAGGACTCCCGCCGGGTCGTATCGACCATGACCACCTCGTTGCCCGGTCGCACCTCGGCGGCGGCGGCGGCCTTGACGTCCATCGTCCAGCCGTCGCCGGTCGGGGTGACCATGCCGCCGGGAATGAGCCCGTCACCGGCGTGCACGTCGGTCTCGCCGTCGCGAAGAATCCGCCCTTCGAATCGGCCGCTCTGCCGTGACGTCAGCGGACGGACATAGGACACGGTCCGCCCCGTGCCGCCGGAGGCGACCTCGACGACCTCGCCGAGCAGAACATTCCTCCGGGTCACGACCTGCGTCCCCGGCGCGACCCCGCGGGCGGTGCCGGCATTGATGCGATGGAGCAGTTCTCCCGAGGCATGCGGCTCGGAGCCGACCACCCTGGCGTCGATGAACCGCACGCGGCGACCGGGCGCGATCTCCTCGCCCTGATAGAGCTCGAGCTGGCGACGCAGCTCCCGGACGTCCTCGCGGCTCTGGCTGAGTTCCAGACGCAGCAGTCGATTCTCGTCATCGAGCCGAAGCGCGTCCTCGCTGCTCACGACCCTCTCGGCCGGACGCACCAGCCAGTGGCGGACGGCCATCCAGCCGTCCCCCAGCGGAACCAACGGCAGTCCGACCAGCTCCGACGCCCGATGCGTCCACGGTGCGATCCACGCGGCGGGAAGCAACGACACCACGAGCACGACGCCGAGGGCGACGCCGAATGGACCCGGTCTCATGGTGGCGTGACGTGCGATCGGGACCTCCCGGGCCCTTCCCCAGCCCTCAGACCTCCTCGAGATCGCTCTCGAGCGTGGCCTTCCAGTCCTCGAGGCTCTCGAGGTAGATGCTGGTGCCACGAGCCACGCAGGTCAGCGGATCTTCCGCGATCCGGACGTCCAGGCCGGTGGCGTTGGAGATGACGATGTCCATGCCACGAAGCAGCGCCCCGCCGCCCGCGAGCATGATGCCGTTGTCCACGAGGTCGGCGGAGAGTTCCGGCTCGGCGTGCTCGAGCGTGCGGATGACCGCCTCGACGATCTGGTTGACCGGCTCGGCGAGCGCCTCGCGGATCTCGTCGCTGGTCACGACGGTCTTCCGCGGAAGACCGGTGACCATGTCGCGGCCGCGGACCTCCATGTTCATCGTCTCGCCGACGGGCGCCGCGGAGCCGATCTCGATCTTGATCCGCTCGGCGGTCTGCTCGCCGATCGTCAGACCATAGGTCTTCTTCATGTGGTTGATGATCGCCTCGTCGAAGTCGTCACCGGCGACGCGGACGCTCTCGCAGCTGGCGATGTCGGCGAGGGACATGATGGCGACCTCGGTGGTGCCGCCGCCGATGTCCACGATCATGCTCGCGGTGGGCTCCGAGATCGGAAGCCCGGCGCCGATACCGGCGGCCATCGGTTCTTCGACGAGATAGACCTTGCGAGCACCCGCCCGCTCGGCCGAGTCAAGCACCGCTCGCTTCTCGACCGCGGTGATTCCCGAGGGAATCGCGATGACCACGCGGGGCCCGAAGATCCGACTCCGGCCGTTCACCTTCTTGATGAAGTAGCTCAGCATGGCCTCGGTGATCTCGAAGTCGCTGATGACGCCGTCCTTGAGCGGACGCACCGCGGTGATCGAGCCGGGCGTCTTGCCGAGCATGTCCTTCGCCGCCCATCCGACGGCGGTGCCGTTGTTGATGACCCGGTTCGTGCCCTTGCGGACCGCCACCACCGACGGCTCGTTGAGCACGATGCCTTCACCCCGCACGCACACGAGGGTGTTGCAGGTGCCGAGGTCGATGCCCATGTCGACGCTGAACCAGCCGAGTATCGAGTCGAGGAACATGGTCTTGGGTTTCCGGGCCAGGATTCGTCCCCGGCGTGACGCGGGCCGGGCTCCGCAATCGACCTCATCGGCCCGCCCGTCGCGGTTTCGACAATATCCGGACCCGACGAACCACGCTGGAAGTCAAAAAGAACGTCGGACGACCTCGGGAGGCCGTCCGACGCGGTATGCGTTCGCCTCGGCAGGGGCGGGGACCGGCAGGTCGACCCACCGCCGGAGCGGGGATCACTTGACGATGTCGAAGCCGGGAAGCCCGAAGAGGGCCGACTCGGACTGGACGGCGGCGCCCTTCACCGAGGGGGTCTCGACCTGCTTCATGTTCGCCATGGCGACCGAGACGACACCGGCGGCCAGCACCACGAAGGCGGCGAAGAGGAGGCCCGTGTAGACGTCGAGGTCACCACCGGCGCGTCGAACGGGGGCATTCATCATGCTCATGGATCACGGTCCATCTGGAGACCCGCGGGTCTCATCGGGTACGGAGGGAGGAACAGGGTCCGGTGGAATCCGGAATCACTGACCTTCGCGGGCGATCGCTCGCTGACCGGCGCGGACGGCGCCACGGGTGTCCTGATCCTCGAGCTCGATGATGCCGGTGGCCCGGTTCACGTCGACCTCGATGATGCGGAGGTTGCCCATGAAGCGGCTGCCGTCGGCAATGGTGAGGACCCAGCCTTCCTGGACGCCGTCGCGGCTGCCGGCGTTGATCTCGGCGAGCGTCGAGTCCTCGGAGCGACGAACACCGATGATGTTCGCGGAGAGGTTGCGGTCGGCGGGGATGTAACCGGACATCGAGCCGGCGCGGGCACCCTGAAGCTCACCGTAGAGGGCGACGTACTGACCGATCTCCGAGGTGGCCTGATCCTTCTCGTCGTTGAGCTGCTGGACTTCCTCCTGCAGGGCGCGACGGGCGGCGTTGGCAACCTCGAGCTGGGAGCGGACCACACCGAGCTCCTGCTCGAGATCGACCGACTGACGCTCGGCGTCGACGGCGCGGGTGCGGAGGCTGCGGAGCTCGGCGACCAGCGTCTCGCCGAGCTGCTGCTGGGCCTGCTGGGTCTGGGCCATCATGGCGATGCGGGCCCGGATGTCCTCCTGGCCGCTGCGAGCATCGGCGAGCTCACCCTGAAGGCGACGGGACTCGGCGATGCTCGAGTCGTAGTCCTTCTGGAGCTGGGCGATGCGAAGTTCGAGTTCCTTGGTCTGCACGGCGGCGGCGGTCGCCTCGGCCATGCGGGCCTGCGTCTCGCCGTCGAGCTGCTCGAGGGCGGCGTTTCGCTTCTGCTCCGCGGAGAGCCACTTGTCCTTGAAGCTCTGCTCGTTGACCGCGTTGACCGCCACCAACGGGGTGATCATCACCGCAAGAAGCGAGACGAGGACGACGAAGAGCTTGGTCAGGAGATGCACGAGCGGATTCCTTTCTGCCGGGCCGGAGCGGGGCACTGTACCCCGACGGATGATAACCGGACGGACGTCGGACTCGAGGTCCGGAAAGCGACTGATCTGGGCTTGAACGAAGCCGGTTGCCGGGCGGGGCGATACGCACGCCGTCCCAACCGGTTTCTTGTACCTGTGAAGCGGCGAAGTGTCAATCCGGGACGACCACGGTGGCGTCCGCCAACCCCTCCGCGCGACCGAGAATCGCACCCGCCGAGGCGATCCGAACCAGAGGATCGGCGTCGGCGAGCATGCGGTCGAGCGCCCGGCCGGCCTCTTCGCCGGGAACCCGTCGGAGCGCCGCGGCGACCTGCACGCGAAGCCGAGGATCCTCGGCCCCCACCTGTTCGAGCAGCACCTTCTCGAGGCCCGGCTCCCAGGGAGCGGGCAGTCGGAAGAGCGCCCCCGCCGCCGCCACCCGGATCTCGGGAGGCCGACGCTGGTTCCCCTCGGCCAGCAGCAGCCGCATGAGCATCGGCCGCGCCTGCTGATCCTCGAGTCGTCCGAGCATGTCGCACGCAAGCACGGTGATCTCGCCCTGCTCCACCGGTGCGAAGAGCGCCGCCCGAATCGGCTCGACGTCCTCCTCCTTGCCGAGTGCCACCAGCGCCTCGGCGGCCTGGAGCTCGGTGATCCGCACCCGCATCGGATTCTGCAGGCGCATCCCCTGACCAAGCGAACTCTCGATGAGCGGAATCGCCGACGGATTCCCGAGCATGCCGAGCACCATCGTCGCGTTGCCGCGAACCTCGGGATCCTCGCTCTGAACCATCGACGCCAACGGGGAAGGATCGACGCCCTCGCCGAGCGAGCGAAGCGCGAAGATCGTCGCAGCCCGCACGGATTCGCTGTCATCGAGCAGCCCGGCCTGCAGGACCGGCGCGAGCGCGCCCAGTGTCGCCCGTCCGATCGCCATCGTGGCGATGAAACGAACGCCGCGGTTCTCGTCCACGACGCCGCGGGCGCCGTGTTCGAGCAGCAGCGCCGGGGCCGCTTGCATGGCTTCATACGCGTACGCCCGCTCGAGCGCGTTCTCGCTCGCGACCGCGATCTCGACGACGCGCTGCGCCCGCTCGACCGGCGTGGCGCCGCGAAGCACCGCCGGCGGCGTCGCGGCAGCCGGCGGCGTCACGGCGGCGGACGGCGCCGGGGCCGGCCGGGTCTCTGTCTTCAGGGGCGTCGATGCGGGCGATGACGGCTCCGACCGTTCCGACTGGTCATCGGTCGCGACGAGCAACACCGGTTCGGTCGCGGGCGCGGACGTCTCCGTCGACTCCGTCGTCTCCAACAGACTCGCGGACTTCGTACTCCACGGCTGGTCATCGGTCGGCTTCACACAGCCGGTCACCACCAGCAGCGGCGACCCGACCGCCACGGTCACGATCGCCAGCCCGCTTCGTCCGATCACTCGTTGCTCGTCTCGGCGCATCGCAAGACTCCCTTCCTGCTTCAGCCTCGGTGTTCTTCCCCGGAACGGCCCTCCGGGCCGACGCGGAAACTACCACGAATGCCGGTGACTCACGCGGCGTCCGCCTGCTCGATCGCGACCTCCGCCCGCCGTTGACCGCGGCCCCCGAGAACGAGCACGAGCCCGATCGCGGCCACCAGCAGCACGGGCCACCGACCGAGCGTGGCGTAGGGCGGACGTCGGTCATCAAGCGTCACCGGCGCGACCAGCGTGCCCGGCTCGAGCGCCGGCAGAACCTCGGCCAACCGTCCGACCGCGTCGATCGATGCGGAGCGTCCGGTGTTCACGGCGCGGACCATCGGAACGCGATTCTCGATGCAGCGGAATCGAGCGAGTTGCAGATGCACGCCGCGAGGGCCGGGCCAGTCGCCGAACCAGCCGTCGTTGCTCGCATTGACGAGCAGATCCACCGCCTTCCGATCGCCGTCCCAGACGAGTTCGCGACAGACCGCGGGCACGGTGTCCTCGAAGCAGATCGGCGTCGCGACGCCGACGTGCGTCGATTCTCCATCCGAACGGGTCCACGGAACGTCGAAGCGGACGGGCCCGGCGCCGGGTTCGAGGTCGAACTGCATGCCCCGCGCCCCGAAGTCGAGGAGTCTCGACTCGAGCCAGGGCCACGCCGAGATGTACGGCATCGTCTCGCCGAACGGGGTCAGGAAGATCTTGTCGTAACGAACCAACGACGCCGGACCGCCGCCGTCGACGAGGTACACGCTGTTGTGCCGGGCGTCCCAATCGAGCCGCTCGCCGTCCTCGGCGAGCCGCAGCCCGTCGAAACTCGCACTACCGAGAAGCAGCGGTCGCGCCACGATCGACTGGAGCTGCGAGACGAGATCGGCGAACCGCTCGCCCGGCCACCACCCCGCCGACTTCATGAACCCCGTCGATGCGGGCTCCAGTCCGACCCCGGGCAGCATCGTCTCCGGCCACGCGACGAGATCGATCGGTGTCCCCGCGGAATCCGCGGCTCGCACCGCGTCGACGGTGCGGGTCGCGAACTCGTTCGCATCACGCCACTGGTCCGCGGGCGCCCACCCGACCTTGTTCGACTGCGGCAGATTCGTCTGGATCGCCAGGACGGTCGGCCCGGGAACCGCGGGCGCCGTCGAGATCCGCCACACCCCGTACACGATCCAGAACAGGGCGAACATGACGACGCCGATCGAGGCGACCCGCCGGGTGCCCGCGGACCCTCGCCGCAGTGCGAGATCGGCGAGAAACCCCCCGATCGCGGCGGGCAGTAGTGCGACGAACATCACGCCGCCGACGTCCGCGACCTGCGCGAGCGGCGCCCATTCGACGAGCGGCTGGCCCAGCAGGTACCACGGGTACCCGTCGAAGACGACGTCGGCCCGCAGCCACTCGACGAACAGCCAGACCGGCGGAAGCAGGAGCGCGAGCGGCAGCGACGCGAATCGCGGCGACCGGGCCACGCGGCGAACCGCGAGTCCCATGATCGCCGTCCACGCCGCGAGATAGCACGCCATGGGCGGAAGCCCGAGGGCGCTCACCGCGCCGACCCACCATTGATGCAGCAGCCAGGTGCCGATCATCGGCACGCCGAGACACGCGATGACCGTGCGTCGCCGATCGGCCCCCACCGCGACCATCGCCAGCGGCGCGGGAGCCACGAACACCAGCCACCACCATCCGACCGGCGGGAGCGCGACGTACAGGATCACGGCATGCACGAGACCCGCAAGCCACCAGCGTCCGCACGCGACCGTGCTGGACGATCCCGGCGACGACGTCGGCGCCGCGTCGTTCACTTGCCGGCGTAGTCGACGATGCGACCGATCTCGCTGCGAAGGTCGCGGCGATGCACGATGCGGTCGACGAAGCCCGAGGAGAGCAGGAATTCCGAGGTCTGGAACCCCTCGGGGAGATCCTGACGGATCGTGTTGCGGATCACCCGCGGACCGGCGAAGCCGATGAGCGCCCGCGGCTCGGCGAGGATGACGTCGCCGAGCATCGCGAAGCTCGCGGTCACGCCACCGGTCGTCGGATCGGCGAGCACCGAGATGAACAGGCCGCCCGCCTCGTCGAAGCGAGCGAGCACCGCCGAGGTCTTCGCCATCTGCATGAGCGAGTAGCCGGACTCCTGCATGCGGGCGCCACCCGAGCAGGAGACGATCACCAGCGGCAGATCGTGATCGATCGCGTGCTCGGTGGCGCGGGCGAGCTTCTCGCCGACCACCGATCCCATCGAGCCGCCGAGGAACGTGAAGTCCATCGCGCCGATGACGACCTTTCGACCCTTGACGAAGCCGACGCCGGTCAGGCAGCCGTCGTTCTCACCGCTCTTGCGGCGGGCGGCCTCGATGCGATCGCGGTACGGCTTCACATCGACGAAGCCCAGCGGGTCGGCGGCGGTCAGGTCGGCGTTGAACGGCTCGAAACTGCCCGGGTCCACGAGTTGACCGACCCGCTGACGGGCGGAGAGCCGGTGGTGATGATCACACTTCGGGCAGACCTCGAGGTTCTGCTCCAGCGTCTTCCCGAAGACCGTCTCGCCGCAGCCGGCGCACTGCACCCAGAGACCTTCGGGCACGGCCCGCTTGGTCGCGATGTCGGCTTCTTCCCAGGTCTGGTTCGCCAAGGCTCACTCCAGGCGGGTACGGCGTCGAACCGCCCGCGGCACTGATCCGATGAGGATATCCCCTCACACGGAACCGAGCGGGCACCCGCTCCGATCGACGGGCTCACGGCCTGGTCACTCGACGCCGACCGACGCCCGGTCGAGGACGTCCTGAAGCCGACGGGAGGCATCCTCCGGAAGCGTCCAGAGTTCGACCCTCGGCCGCCCCTCCATCCAGCGACGGGGATTCCCGGTCGCCTGCCCCGCCAGCGCCGATCGCAGCAGCCCCGCGGCCAGGTCGTGCACGACGATGCCGACGGCGGGCGGCCGCTTGCGAAGGATCCTGGCGGCCGCCATCACGAGGCGGGCCCGGGCGTCGGCGATCGGTTCGCCTTCGGGCGGCACGAGATCCGACGGGTCCTCCTCCCACTGGCGGGCCCGACGTTCGAATCGATCGCGAAGCTCCGGAATCGAGAGACCGGCGAGCACGCCGAGTGCGGGGTCCGCGAGTTCGTCATCTCCGCGGCTCCGGCCGCCGAGGATCGTGCACGCGATCTTCGCGGTCTCGGCCGCCGCCTGATCCATCGCATGGTGGAACACCGCCGGTCGCGGGAAGGGAAGGCCGGAGGCCCGACCGAAGGCCTCGGTCGTCGCGGCCCGTCCGGCCTTCGAGAGCGGCAGATCCTCATCGCCACGCAGGCGATCCTGCTCGTCCCAGGTCGTCTCGCCGGATCGCACCAGCCAGAGCAGCGTGGACGTCGGTCGCCTCACGCGTCGCCGGCTCCGCCGCGGATCGCGGTGATCACCCCCGGCCGATCATCGGAACCGAAGATCGCGGAGGCGGAGACCAGCGTGTCGCAGCCCGCGGCCCGCACCTCCGCGGCATTGACCGGACCGATGCCGCCATCCATCTCGAGCCGCTGATCGGGTCGAAGGCGGTTCGCGATCTCGCGGGTCTTCTCGAGCACGGACGCGATGAACGACTGGCCGCTGAACCCCGGATGCACGCTCATGACCAGCACGAGATCGAACGCTTCGATCACGGCGTCGATGGCCGACACCGGCGTGTCGGGGTTGATGGCGATGCCCGCGGTCATGCCCAGCGCGTGACAGCGATCCCGCAACGCGATCGGATCGTCATCGACCTCGATGTGCACCGTGCAGTGATCCGCCCCCGCCTTCGCGAAGGGCTCGAGGTACGCGGCCGGATCGGTCACCATGAGATGCACGTCGAGGAACGCCGCGGGACACGCCCGCCGGACCCCGGCGCAGACCGCCGGCCCCATCGAGAGGTTCGGGACGAAGTGCCCGTCCATGATGTCCACGTGCAGGGCGTCGGCGCCTTGCGCCAGCACCGCCGCCGACTCCTCGCCCAGTCTGGCGAAGTCGGCGGACAGGATCGACGCCGCGACCAGCGGATGCGGAGGCGGCGCCGTGAAGAGGTTTCGAATGGCTGGCGTCACGGTCGTCGGCATCGCGAAGGCCCGGGAAGCACGACGGACGCGGCCCGAAGACCGCGTCCGTCGAATGATCCGTCATCGACTCAGCGAGCCCGCTTGCGGCCCGCGTTGCCGAGGTAGAGGTCGAGGTCGCGTCGGAAGACGTCCTTGCGGCCCGGCTCGACGAGCATCCACGCCATCTGCTGATCCTTGGCGGCACGATCGGAATCGCCCGCGTGATAGGCGACCAGCGCGCTGGTGGCGAGGGCGTCGGGATCTCGCGATCCCTCGAGGGCGAGCAGCGCGTCCGCGGCGGCCCGGGCCAGTTCGAGGTCGTGCAGGCACGCCTCGGGATCGGCGGCGGTCATCTCGGCGATCGACTCGAGTCCACCCGCGTCGGACGAGTAGGTCTTCAGCATCTCGGCGCCCCACGCCTTCGCCGCTTCGGGGTTGCCGTCCTCGCACGCGATGATGCGGTACTTGAGCAGGCTGGTCGAAAGGAACACCCGCGGATCGAGGGCGATGACCTCGTCGAGGTGGCGATACGCGTCGCTCCAGTTCTTCACCCGCACCGCGCGGTTCGCGGCGTCGAGCTTGGGAGCCGCCTGCTTCTCGAGCTTGGGGTTGTAGCGACCGTCCATCACCTTGCCGAGGATCGACTCGAACTGATCGTCCATCGGATGCCCGATGAAGGCGATGTGGTTGGTGTCGTCGACGATGAAGG
>CAYZSH010000042.1:0-15014 GCA_964481025.1 uncultured Isosphaeraceae bacterium | reverse complement strand
GGCCCCCTTGCGGGGCCTCCGCCGCGCTCAAGATCAATACGTCGGGAACCCGACCCCCGGCTGTGGCGGCACGCTCAGTCGGACGCCGAAGATCGTCTGGTCGCGCACGAGGTCGTAGCCGATCGTGCCCGAGAGATCGAAGTCGGGGAGCGTGCGGCGGATCGAGGCCGTCACCGATCGGAACTCGTCCCGGCGAAGGTCGTACTGCGGGCTCACGCCGACCCGGTACAGCCGACCGATGCGGTACAGCAGCCCCGCCTGCAGGAGTTCGTCGTCGCTCGCACCGAGGTAGCGGTACTCGATGAACGAACTTGAATCAGGGTTGTGCTCCATCTCCACGCCGACCGAGCCTCGGAGCAGGCCGTTCATCGTGCGGAGCACCGGAACATTGCCGGAGAGATCCCAGACCTCGCGAGGTTCCCAGCCGAAGAGACCGTCCGCCGCGAGGGTGAGCGAACTGCTGACTCGCCAGAGGCCACTTGCATAGCCGTGCGAACCCCATTGGCTGAGTTCGGGTTCCCAGCGGTAGAAGCTCGGATACGGCGATTGCGCCCACGCGTAGCGGTTGGGAAGTCCGGCGGGGGTGTAGAGGTTTGACGCCTGGAAGTCGTCGGCGGCGTCGTTGAACACCACGCCGTAGTCCAGCACCACCATGTCCACGGATCGTCGGTTGCCGACGCCACCGCGCTGCGTCTGCAGGGTCTGACGCATGCCGAGCTGAGCGACCGTACCGCCGGTCGCGCCCTCGACCCGCTGGTCGTAGATCGGCGCCCAGCCGTCGGGGCGGTCGTCCCACCCCCACCACAGGGTGGCGTTCGGCTCGAGGATGTGACGCAGTCGATGGATGTCGAACGTGTCGCTTCGGGCGCGATCGTCCACGGTCTGGAACTGGGCGCTCGCCCGCACGCCGCCGCCGAGCATCACGCTGTAGGGAGGCTGATCCGCGGAGAGCTGCTGCTGCGTGCGGTAGTCCTCGAACTCATCCTGCATGTAGCCGGCGAAGCGGCCGAAGACGAAGGGTGAGGCGGTCCAGCCTTCGCCGTCGATCGGGAAGGCGACCTCCTGGCGCGTGAAGAACCGGTTGACGGTGCCTTCGCGATAGCCCGCGTCGAAGTAGAGATCCTCGACCTCGCGGTTCTGGTCGGCGGCCGCGAACGCGCCGCGCCGCACGCCGAGGCTGTTGGTGCTGCCGGTGGTCGGATGCAGCGCCATGCTGGAGAAGTTCCAGATGCTCGACCAGGTCGCGATGCCGCCGAGGTCGTCACCCTCGCGGTCGTAGTTGATCTCGGGGAGCTTCTCGACGAAGTACGGTCGTGCCGCGAGGACGTAGCCGTTCGAGAGGAAGTCGTTGGTCTGGCCGCGCACGAGCACCGAGACCGCGGTGTTGTCGGGCGAGTAGTCGAGGTAGAGGCTCGACTCGTATTGACGGCGTGCCGCGTAGTCGCGCTGACGCCACGATGCGGCCCAGGTCTCGTCCGAGAGATAGGCGAGCTGCGCCTCGAGTCGCAGGTCCGCCGAGAGCACGGCGCGGTAGTCGCCGACGACCTGACCCCGCATGCCCTCCTCGATCTGGACGTTGCGACCCGCCGAAGTGCGGTCGGTGCCGCCGAGATCGTAGAGCCCGTAGGCGTCGAAGTTTCCCGAGCCGCGGACGCCCCCGATGCCCTCGAGTCCGAAGACCAGTCCCGCCGCGGGACCACGCTCGATCCAGCCGTCGAGAAGCAGCTTGCCGTCGACGCCTTCAGGAAGTTCGACACCGAGCAGACGTTCGATGTTCCAGCGGGTCGAGATGCCGAAGCCCTTGTCCTGCTGGTATCCCGTGCGAACGTCCTCGAGCGGTGGCTCCTCGGCGGGCCCTTCGAAGCCGGGCCAGTAGAAGAACGGCACGCTGCCCATCCGCATCGCGAGTCCGTCACCCTTGACCCAGGTGGTGCTTCCGCCTTCGGCGTTCGGTCTTTCGGTGATCGTGACCCGGTCGAGACCGATCGAGAGATGCGGCGTGAAGAACTCGCTGGTCGAGATCGTCGCGCGGGTCGCGGTCCACTGATCACTCGCGATCTGCCGCATCTCCTCGGCCCGCGCGTACACGGGAAGGGTTCGGCTCGATCGTGTGTAGGTGCGGAGCACCGCATCCATCAGGAGCGCCTGGTTGTTCGGGAGGTCGTAGTAGACGCTCGAGCCGCGCACGGTGTACTCGCCGTCCGAGGCACGCACGCCGCCCTCGAGGTACATCCCCTCGATCGCCTCGGCCTGAACGGTGCCGCCGCCTTCGCGGAGACCGCGAATCGTTCCCGGAGTCAGGAAGATCACGCCGCGTTCGGCGACCAGCGAGAGACGTCGCAGGTCCTCGATCGCGGTCGTGCCGTCGTAGTCGATGACGACCGATCCGACGACCACGATCGCATCGCGGTTCTCGTCGATGACGATCTCGTCGGCGGTGAAGGAGACGAGTCCGCGGGGGTCGAAGATGCCGAGGCGCTGGGCTTCGGTCGCCGGCAGGTCGATCGCGTCGGGGCCGCCGGGCTCGGGAAGACCGGCGCTCCGCACGATGCGTCCGCCCGGGCTGAGTTCGGGCGTCGGTGGCGCAGGCGGGACCTCGATCTCCGGTCTGGATCGAAGCGGTGGCGGCGGGGTGGCGATGAGAGTCCGCAGGTAGCGGGCGAGTCGTCGTTCCCCCCGGGCCACGAGGTTCGAACGGACCGGGCCGTCCTCCAGGACCAGCGTCCGGAGCTTGACCGTGCCCGAGAGGCTCGCCGTGACGAGCACGTCGCGTCCGCTTGCACCGAGGCCCGCTCGACGGGTCGGTTCGGACACCGCGGGGAACCACGCCGCGATCTGGGTGACCAGTCCCCTCGCGGACGGAATCCGATCGACCCAGATGACGGCCTCGTCGGCGCGGAAGTCGTAGGTGCCGATCCGGACCTGCGCGTTGCCGCGGAGGAGCAGTCGCTTGGTGTCGTCCACCGACCATTCGACCGTGGTGTCGGCGTCGAGTTCGAGGTCGTGGGCGATCGGGAGGATCGGGAGCACGAAACCGCCCAGGCTCGATCCGTCGATCTGCACTCGGCGGGCGTCGGCCGGCGGCTCGAGGTCGGCCGACGCGGTCTCGGAGGCGGGCGATGCGAGAGTCGCCGACGCTGCCGGCCACCCGAAGGCGAGGAGCGGCGCGAGGGCGGCGGCGAGTCTGGTTCGGTCACCCGGCATTCGGGGGTCAATGGTACGGGAAGGCCGCGAGGGCCGCGGGTCGTTCAGGCTCGATATCCGACCATCCCGGGGTCGTCGAGGGCGAGTTCACGGAGGATCGTCATGACTGCGATGCCGAGGAATGCGACCACCCCCATGGTGACGGCATCGCTCCATCGCCCGAGTCCGGCGAACCAGGCGGCGCCGTAGACCGCGTGCCACATCGCCCCGTACCGTCGGAGTCGCTCGGCTCCGAGCGGACCCGGAACCGATCGAACCTTCCGCCACGCGACCACCGCGAACGCCGCGGCCGCCATCGTCGGCCAGAGCAGGGTGTCGATGCGGATGCCGGTCGGCTCGAATCCCGCCTCGGCACCGCGACCGATGCCGAGGCCGAGGATCACGGCCGACCAGAGGATCCACGCCAGGATCGCGGAGATCACCGCCACCCGACCGAGTCGAGGTCGCTTGTCCTCCAGTCCGTGGACGATGCCGGCGATGACCATGACATGGGTGAAGATCATCCACACCGGTGGTGTGAAGGTCATGTCGTAGTTGGGCACCATCATGTGGGCCACGTGGATCAGGCCCGCGATCGTGATGCCGATGGCCGGAAGGTGCTTGCCGACCGCGTCGTAGAAGAGGATGCCGGTCGCCGCGAGCACCGCGAAGACGAGGGCGAGACTTCCGAAGGGGATCGCCGCCGCGATCGCCGCGAGCAGCGACCCGATGGCGATGACGACCGCCTGTCCGGCCCGGATCCTTCCCGAGGGCAACGGGCGGTCGGGACTGAAGGTCGCGTCGTGCCGCTGGTCGAGAAGGTCGTTGAGCGTGCCCGCGAAGGCGAAGAGGCCGATCGAGAGGATCCCCGCGAGCACCAGATCCACCACCAGGGGCATCGTGTATGCGGGCACGTGGTTGTACCGGGCATCACCGCGGGTGTAGAGGATGACGAACCACGCATCGGCCACCGCTCCGAAGACGAGCGAGAGCCGGGTGAGCTGGAACGCGGGCATGATCCTCGCGGCGAAGGCGGCCATCGAACGCGATGCTACCCGAGGCCCGCGGGAACCCGTACGATGCCCGGTCCCGCGCCGTGGCATCCGCCACCCGCGCAGACCCGCCGGAACGCACCCCTCATGAGCCGTGCCGACACCATCCGCGAAGACGCCTCCGGACTCCGGATCGCGCTCCTCGTGAGCCGTTACCACGAGGAGATCACCACGCCGCTCGACCAGGGCGCCCGCGACGCATTCCGCGCCGCGGGCGGGGACGAGTCGCTGCTCGAGGTCTTCGACTGTCCCGGCGCCTTCGAACTCGCCGGGCTCGCGGGCGTCGCGGTCGGGACCGGCCGATTCCACGCGGTGGTCTGTCTCGGTTGCGTGGTGCGTGGCGAGACGACGCACGACGCGTGGATCAACGGTGCGGTCGCAGGTGAACTCGCGGCGATCTCTGCGCGACAGGGCGTGCCGGTCGCGTTCGGACTGCTGACGGTGAACGATCTCGATCAGGCACGGGCCCGATCGGGCGGTGCGAAGGGAAACAAGGGCGAGGAGTCCATGCTCGCCGCGATCGCCGCGGCCCGCCTGGCCGCTCGAATCCGGGAAGGAGCGAAGTCGTGAAGCTCGATCGGGCCGCCCGGCGGTGCGCGTTGCAGGCCATGTACCAGTTCGACGCCGACCCCGGCGCCGACGTTGAGATCGTGCGCAGCACGCTCGAGGGATCCGGCGCCGACGAGACGGCGCAGAAGGGCGGATTCTCGCTCGCGACGATGGCGTGGGAGTTCCGCGACGAGAGCGATGCCGAGATCGACCGCGTGAGCCTCGACTGGCCGGTCCGTCGCCAGCCGATGGTCGATCGGAACGTGCTTCGGCTCGCGCATCACGAGATTCGTCGGGCGGGAACGCCACCGAAGGTCGCGATCAACGAGGCGGTCGAGCTCGCCCGAGAGTTCGGTGGTGAGAAGTCGCCGGGATTCGTGAACGCGATCCTCGACCGACTCGTCAAGGGCGACGCCGCCGAGGCGGAGACGTCGGCGTGAGGTTCTTCAAGCGGACGATCGAAGCGGTCCGCAAGGGCCTCGCCCGGACCGCGAGCACGCTCGGTGGCGGGTTGCGGGCGCTGCTCTCGGGTCGTCGTCTCGATGACGACGTCATCGACGAGATCGAGGCGCGGCTCATCGGCGCCGACGTCGGCGTGCGGGCGACCACGGAGATCGTCGAGGAGATGCGGGCCGCGGTGAAGAAGGGGGAACTCGAGCGCGGCGAGGACGCGATCGAGTTCCTGAAGAACCGACTCAAGCGACGCTGGGACGGCGAGACCCCGGGCATCGCCGTCGCCCCGCAGGCGCCGACCGTGGTGCTGGTGGTCGGCGTCAACGGTGTGGGCAAGACGACGAGTGTCGCGAAGATCGCGCACACCCTGCGAAGCGAAGGACGGTCGGTGGTGCTCGCGGCGGCGGACACGTTCCGCGCGGGGGCCGTCGAGCAACTGGCGATCTGGGCGGACCGGCTCGGCGTGGACCTGGTCCGCGGGAAGGCGGGCGCGGATCCGGCGGCCGTGGTCTTCGATGCGGTCGACGCGGCGATCTCGCGGAAGGCCGACGTGCTGCTGGTCGACACCGCCGGGCGTCTGCACGTCGACTCGGGACTGATGCGGCAGCTCGTCAAGGTTCGCGAGGTGATCGAGCGGAAGATCCCGGGCGCGCCGCACGAGGTCCTGCTGGTGCTCGACGCGACGAGCGGGCAGAACGCGCTCGCCCAGGCGAAGGTCTTCGGCGAAGCGGTGGGAGTGACCGGACTCTTCCTCGCCAAGCTCGACGGCACCGCCCGCGGCGGCATCGTGGTGGCGATCCGAGACACCCTGGAGGTTCCGGTGAAGCTGGTCGGGGTCGGCGAACGGGTCGAGGACGTCCAGCCGTTCGACCCCGAGGCGTTCATCGACGCGATGTTCGGTGCTGATTGATCGCTCGGGGGGGGGCGCGGCTGCGCAAGCCTTTTCTGGCGATGGGTTTCCAGTCGGGGTGCCTGGGGTGAGGGCCGCCTCGGTGTTCTCGGGCTTGTGTCCCCCTCGCCCGCGGCAGTTCGGAATCCGGGACGATCGGCTGGCGAAATACCTGTTCGTATCCCGATCCGTGGGCGGTAGCATTGGGAACCGAGGAGGACCACATGCGTCTGAAGCCCCGAACATCTCATGCCCGCCCGGGGTTCACGCTGGTCGAGACGATGGCGGTGATCGGTGTCATCGTGGTGCTGATGGGCATCGCGATTCCGACGCTGGCCACCATGCGTTCCGAGGCGCGATCGACCGGCTGTCGCACGTCGCTCCGGGAACTCGGCTTGGCTCTCTCCGCATACCGAACATCGATGGGTGACCGAATCCCGTCCTGCGAACCGCTTCCGGCGGAGATCGCGGCGGGGGTGACCCAGGGTGGACTCCCCGAGGTCCTCAAGGGATACGTCGATCCCGAGTGCACCTGCTGGCACTGCGCCGCGGACTTCGACTCCGAGAGTCGGACGGCCGGGACGAGCTACCTCTATCTGCCGGGCCTGCTTCGCTACACGCCGCAGATCCAGATCGCCGTCGGCCAGGCGCTGATTCCCATCGTCCAGTCCGGCCAGTACGGGCTGGAGCGGATGGAGATGATGCGTCGCAACCTCGAGGCGAACGAGCTGACCTCGCTGTTCGAGCATGAGCGTCGTCGAACGTTGCCGTTGCTCATGGACAGTCAGGATCGACACGACAAGAACTCGCGGATACCTCGGAACGGTCTCTTCGTCGATGGCAGCGTCGCGGAACTGGAAGAAGAGATCGACGACATCTCGGCCGAGGATCTGGGATCCACGCAGTGAGCGGCTTCTCCGACCGAATCGAATCCCTCCGGTACGACCTCGGCCGTCTTCTCGACGGACGCGAGCGGGCGGTCTTCTCCATCGGCGGGGCGGCACTTGCCGTCGCGGTCGCGACCGCCGCCACCGTCTGGTGGCTGGACGCGCGATGGACGCCGCCGCCGAGCATCTTCGACTCGCCGGTCGATGATGTTCTCGGGTACCTCGCGATGGACGACTTCAGCCGGCTCTCGCTCGAGGAGCGGATGGCCTACCTCGGCGATTTCGCCAATCGGTTCCGCGGGTTCGAGCAGGAGGAGTCGGCCGCGGCTGCGGCATTCCTCGCCGGTGTCACCGGCACCACGCGAGAGACCATGCGGCAGAACGCCCGCACGCTTGCCAAGGACGTGCTCCTCGAAGGCGCTCGCGGCTATTTCGCGACGGACGCTGCGGGAAAGGCGGCGTATCTCGACGACTGGCTCGTCCGCTGGCAGCGGCAGGCCGAGGAGATGTTCCGCGGGGAAGCCCGCCCGCTCGACGACGCCGCGCGGGTGAAGGAGATCCGGGCGCAGGCCTGGAGCGACATGTCCGAAGGCCGCAGCCCCGATCGGCTCCAGCCGCTTGATTCGCGGATGACCTCGCGTTTTCTCGGGCTCTGGCAGTCCGACGTCGAGTCGGCGAGCACGCCGCGTGAGCAGGGTCAGATCATCCGATTCATGGAGGATCTGCGCATGCATCTGGTGATGCCGTCGGGTTGAGCGGACGTCCCGGTTCCAACGCCGAGTTGCCGATTCTCACGATCGTCGATGACGTCGCGGAGGCGTTGCGGCGTGGTCGTTCCGTGGTGGTCTCGGCGCCGCCGGGTACCGGCAAGAGCACGTCGCTCCCGTCCTCGCTGCTGGATCGCGTCGATGGCCGGATCATCGTCACCCAGCCGCGCCGGCTCGCGGCCCGCATGCTCGCCGCTCGCGTGTCCTCGCTGCGGGGCGAGTCGCCGGGCGGTCTGGTCGGACACGCGGTGCGCGGCGATCGGTGCGAGTCGAGCCGCACGCGCCTCACCTACGTCACCGAAGGGCTCCTGCTCCGAAGACTGCTCGCGGGCGACGGTCCCGGTCCCGAGGACGTCGTCGTGCTCGACGAGTTCCATGAGCGGTCGATCGAGGCGGATCTTCTCTTCGGTTTCCTCCGTGCCCGCGGGGCCCGCTTCGTGGTGGCGAGTGCGACGCTCGACGTCGAACTGGTGGCGGACGCGCTTGACGCGGCGAGCTTCGAGGTCGCGGCGCCGCTGCATCCGGTGACGATCGAGCATCGACGCGCGCCTTCCGCGGATCCGCCATGGGAACTCGCCGCGGAGGTGGTGGTCCGGGTGCTCGCCGAGGACGCGGACGATGGCGACGTGCTCGTCTTCATGCCGGGGCGTCGCGAGATCGATCGCACGATCGAGGCGTGTCGGCGGGTCGCCCGCGGGGTCGAGATCGTGCCGCTGCACGGCGGACTGAACGTGCGCGATCAGGACCGCGCGGTCGCGGAGCGCGGCCCGCGCCGAATCGTCGTGGCCACCAACGTCGCAGAGACCTCGATCACCATTCCGCGGGTGACGACGGTCATCGACTCGGGTCTGGCCCGCATCGCCGACTTCGATCCCGGTCGCGACCTGCCGACCCTCGCCACCGGACCGATCGATCGCGCCAGCGCCGTCCAGCGCGCCGGTCGAGCCGGTCGCGTCCGGCCCGGCCGCTGCATCCGGCTCTACACGGAGTCCGAGTTCGCCCGACGTCCGGCGCATCGGACACCCTCGACCGCTCGTGCCGACCTGGCGGAGGCATTTCTCGCGATCCACGCGGCGGGCCTGCGACCGGAGACGTTCCTCTGGATCGACGATCCGCCCGTCGAGGCTGCGGCGCATGCGACGAGCACGCTGTGCAGCATCGGCGCGGTCGATGCCGCGGGCGAGATCACCGCGACCGGGCGTCGGCTCGTGGATCTGCCGCTTCCGCCTCGGGTGGCCCGATTCGTCATCGATGCGGTCGCGGAAGGCGGGGGGCGGCTCGCGACCGCGTGCGCCGCGGTGCTGGCGGAACGGGAGATCGCGCCTTCGATGTCCGCGGGCAGACTCGCCTCGATGCTCGCGCCCGGTGATCCCGCGAGCGATCTCGTGGCCCGGGCGAGGCTCGTCCTCGCCACCGGTTCAGCTCCTGCCGGAGCCGAGGCATCGGTGCTCGCATCCGCCCGTGACGTGTCGAGGGAGCTCGCGTCCCGGCTTGGTGTCGCCCGCGATGCGGGCCGCGCGGAAGCGATCGGTCCGGCGCTCCTGGCCGCGTTCCCCGACCGGGTCGCGTTCCGTCGTGATCCCGAGCGCGATGCGTGCGCGTTTCCGGGGCGACGTCATGCGGTGCTCGATCGAGGATCACTGGTTCGCCGAGCGTGCTTCCTGGTCGCCGGTGAGATCCGTGGACTCGAGAATCGCGGCGAGGGCACGACGGTGCTCTCGCTTGCCACCGAGATCGACGAGGTGACCTCATCGCGACTGCTCGGGGATCGGATCACGGAGAGCCATCGGTTCGAGTTCGACGTCGAGCGTGGACTGGTCGAGCGGGTGGACGTGCGGTTGCTCGACGACGTGGAGATCGAGACCGGTCGGAGTCCGGTCACGCCGGCGGATCGCCCTGCCGCGGCGGAGGTGCTTCTGGAGCTCGTCGAGCGGGGCGAGGTCGCGCTTCCGGGCTGGGACGACACCGTCGAGGAGTTCATCGAACGGGTCCGTCGGGTGGCGGCGTGGTGTCCGGAGCGTGGACTGCCCCGATTCGACGACGAGGAACTCGCGGTGGTGCGGGCCGAAATCGTCGGACGGCGTCATCGGCTTTCCGATCTGCCCGATCCGGCGGCGACGCTCGAGATCGTCCGCTCGGCGCTGGACTGGGACGACGCCCGGCTGGTGGATGAGCTCGCGCCGACGCGGATCCCGCTGCCCGGCGGGCGGTCGATGCGGGTCGCGTGGCGACCGGGCGAGCCGCCGCGGGGCCGGGCGAGGATCGGCGACCTCATCGGAGTCGAGTCCACGCCGACGGTGGGGCGCGGGCGGGTGCCGGTCGTGCTGGAGATCCTCGCACCGAATCAGCGTCCGGTGCAGATCACCGACGATCTGGAGGGATTCTGGAAGCGGACGTACCCGGAACTCCGAAAGGAACTCCGACGGCGGTATCCGAAGCACCCCTGGCCGTAGTCGGGGCATGGCTCGGGCATCGGTACACTCGACTCTCCCGCGGCGTCGGCCGTTCGCTCTTCGACCTCATCATCCATCACCATGTTCGACTTCATTCGACGAAAGATCGCCGCCGGCGGCCAACCCGAATCTCTGCTCGGAGGCAACAGCATCATCGTCGGCCTTCCCGGCGACATCGTGGTCGTGAACCTCGAACGCTGCTGGTGGGCCTTCGAGAGCGACGGGGGTGGTCGCGAGATCGTGCGTTCCGCGGCGGGGCACGATGTGTACGGTGACGACGATCACGTGAAGGCCTTGCGGGCGGTGTTTCTTCGATTCGGGCAGGAATCACTGGAGACCCGGCGACTCGCGAAAGCACTGGAGACCGGTGCGACGGTGGTCGTCATCTTCCCGGCCAAGGCGGTCCTGCGGGGCACCGCGATCGATGTCTTCGAGGACTTCATCCAGCGGCGTTTTCAGAAGACCAGCGACGCCTTCGACATCGTGAAGCTCTACACCTCCCCGGTGCGACCGGGTGGCGAGAAGTTCTGCCGGAAGTTTCGCGGGCGGAAGGGCTCCCAGGTGGTCCTGAACCTGAGCGGCGAGGGAGTCAAGTATCTCCACTACGACCCGTCGGAGAAGGACGTGGTGATCGATGCCCTCGAGTCCGACTGGCCCGTGTCGGCGACGCCGGAGGCGCTCTCCCAGCTCGCCGAAAGCCGGATCCGCGGCATGGACCCCAACTCCTTCCGGCGGATGCGCGAAGCGATCGAGGGCGGGCTTCTGCTCGTCTATCTGCCGGAGCGGCCGAGGGAACGCATGCCGATCTTCGGCAGTTCGGCCTTGCTGCTCGACAAAGCGCCCGGCGGCTCGATCGACCTCAGCGGCGGCGGCGTCTTCCGGTGGTGGCGGACGTCGGCGGCGGCAGAGCAAGAATAGTCGTAAGTCTATGCAATCAATGTGGTTGCGAATCTGGATTTGATCCTGGATCGGCATCTCGCTACACTGGCGGGCTATGGGTAGCAAGACCTCTCGCCGCGGTGGCGGCGATTCGCCCAAGCGGACTTCGAGCCGCACCACCGGGGCCGACGGGACGTCGGCCTCCTCCGGGGCCAGGAAGGCCGGAACCGCTCGCACCACCCGTTCCCGGGCCGCTTCGGCGGAAGCCTCGACCAGCAAGACGACGGCCAAAAAGTCGACGGCCAGCAAGTCGACCGCTCGCAAGTCGACCTCGCAGGCTGCCGAGGTGAAGACCGGCCCCGAGTCGATCACCTCGTATCCGAACGCGGTGCGCTGGGTGCTGGAACTTCATGACGTCGAGCGTCAGCGGGTCGTCCAGTACGACCCCGAAGGCGACTTCAAGCTCGATCGGATGCGATCGCTGCTGACGGCGCTCGGGAATCCGCAGGAGCAGTTCCGGTCCGTCCACATCGCGGGCACCAACGGCAAGGGGTCGACCGGGGCGATGATCTCGGCGATGCTCCGTCGCTGTGGTCTCGCGATTGGCTCGTACACCAGCCCGCATCTCATGGACATCCGTGAGCGGATCTCGATCAACGGGCAGAACATCGGTCGCACCGAGTTCACCGAGCTCATGAAGAAGGTCGCCGAGGCGTCGGTCTCGATCGGCGAGCGGCCGACCTTCTTCGAGGCGATGACCGCGATCGGCTTCCTGCACTTCGCCGAGCAGGCCGTCGATCTCGCACTGGTCGAGGTCGGCCTCGGCGGTCGGCTCGACTCGACCAACGTGATCATGCCGGTGCTTTCGCTGATCACCGAGATCCAGCTCGATCACACCCGCATCCTCGGCACCGATCTTGCATCGATCGCCCGGGAGAAGGCGGGCATCATGAAGCCCGGCGTCCCGGTCATCACCCGGGAGCAGACCCCTGAGGTCGACGCGGTCTTCAAGGAGCAGGCCGAGACCGTCGGAACGACGGTCCGGGTCGTCAACCGCGACATCGAGTTCTCCAACCGCTTCTGCTCGACCGCCGAGCTCGGTCCGCACAACCGGGTGTGTCTCTACACCGACACCAGTCGGCTCGAGCACCTGCCGGTGCCGCTGCCGGGCGAGCACCAGGCGTTCAACTGCGGACTCGCGCTCGCCGCCGTGGATCATCTCAAGTCGATCGGCTTCGACTGTCCCGAGCCCGTCGTGACCGCCGGCCTCGCGGAGACCGAGATTCCGGGTCGGATGCAGTTGGTCTGGGATCGTCCCCGCATCCTCGTCGATGGTGCCCACAACCCCGACGCGCTCGGCGCCCTGATGCGATGCGTCGGCGCGCACGTGCCGTACGACTCGATGGTCTGCGTCTTCGGCTGTGCGCAGGACAAGGACGTCGATGCCCTGCTCGACCGCGTGAGTCTCGGTGCCGACAAGGTGATCTTCACCCGCGCCGGGGGCAACCCCCGGGCCGCGGACCCGGACGATCTGCGTCGCCGCTTCATGGAGCGGAGCGGCAAGATGTGTCAGATCGCCCCGACCGTCGGCGACGCGCTCGAACTGGCCGCCCGCGCGGTCAGCCGCGACGACCTGATCTGCGTGACCGGAAGCTTCTATCTCGTCGGCGACGCCATGAAGCACCTCGACGGGGTGCGGCGTTCCCGCGAGGAGGCGGCCGCAGGCGTCTGAGTCGCCGGCACCGCCGACATCCCCGGGACCTCTCCGCCCGCCCGGATCGATCCATCAGCCGATCGAGCCGGGCGGGCGGTCGTAGGATGCCGGTTTGCGCCATTTCGCCCCCTCCCCGGGCCATCGCCCGCCCGTGACCGGATGACCTCGATGACCGCCGAAGATCGGAACCATCGCTACGACGCCCGCCTCGCCGACGAGATCGAGCGACGCTGGCAGGAGACCTGGGAACGCGACGAGATCCATCGCGTGCCGAATCCGGGCGAGCCGGGCTTCGATGCGTCGAAGCCCAAGTTCTACTGTCTCGACATGTTCCCGTATCCGTCGGGGGCCGGACTGCACGTCGGTCATCCCGAGGGCTACACCGCGACCGACATCATCTGTCGCCACCGTCGGATGAAGGGGTACAACGTCCTCCATCCGATGGGCTTCGACGCCTTCGGTCTGCCCGCCGAGCAGTACGCGGTGCAGACCGGCGTGCACCCGCGGGTCACCACGCAGTCCGCGATCGACAACTTCCGTCGCCAGCTCAAGCGTTTCGGCTTCTCGTACGACTGGTCGCGCGAGTTCTCGACCATCGATCCCGGGTACTACCGCTGGACGCAGTGGATCTGGCTCAAGGCGTACGGAAGCTGGTTCGACCGCACGATCCAGCGGGCCCGTCCGATCTCCGAACTGGTGTCGGGGCTCGACGACGGCTCGATCGTGCTCGACGACGCCGACGGCCGACCGATCGACTGGTCATCGCTCGACGAGGAGGCGCGGCGTCGCGTCGTCGACGATCGCCGGCTCGCGTATCTCGGCGAACAGACGGTCAACTGGTGCCCGAAGCTCGGCACCGTGCTCGCCAACGAGGAGGTCATCGACGGGCGCAGTGAACGGGGCGGGCACCCGGTGCGCCGCATGCCGCTCCGTCAGTGGATGTTCCGCATCACCGAGTACGCCCAGCGACTGCTCGACGATCTCGCGCTCATCGACTGGCCCGAATCGACCCGCACGATGCAGCGAGAGTGGATCGGCCGCAGCGAAGGCGCGACGATCCGCTTCGAACTCGAGGGTGGCGGCGAACCGCTGGTCGTCTTCACCACTCGACCCGACACGCTCTTCGGCGCGACGTACATGGTCGTGGCGCCGGAGCATCCGCTCGTGGACGCGGTCATCGCCGAAGGCGGCGCCGCGGAACTCGCGGCGTACGTCGAGGAGGCGCGCAACCGTGCGGACGTCGAGCGCATGGCCGACTCCAAGGAGAAGACCGGCGTCTTCACCGGCCGCCACGCGATCAATCCCGCCACCGGCGAGCGGATTCCGGTGTGGACCGCCGACTACGTCCTCGCGGGCTACGGCACCGGCGCGATCATGGCGGTGCCGGCGCACGACCAGCGAGACTTCGAGTTCGCGCGTCGGTTCGACCTTCCGGTCGTGCAGGTGGTCGCCGAGCCCGGTGCCGCCGTCGAGTCGTGCGACGCCTGGACCGAGGCGAAGACCGTCGCGGGCGTTGCGGTCGGCAGCGCGAACGCCGAGGTCTCGCTCGATGGACTCGCGACCGCCGAGGCGAAGACGCGGATCATCGAGTGGCTCGCGTCGAGGCATGCCGGGCGCCGGACCGTCAACTTCAAGCTTCGTGACTGGCTCTTCAGCCGACAGCGGTACTGGGGCGAGCCGTTCCCGATCGTCTTCGACGAGTCGGGTCGGCACCATCCGATCTCCGAATCGGCGCTTCCGCTCGTGCTCCCCGACCTCGACGACTATCAGCCGATCGAGAGCGACGAGCCGACGCCGCCCCTCGGCAAGGCGACCGCGTGGGTGAACACCACCGCGGGCGAGGCGGGCGTCGATCCGTCGGTGCTGCCGCCCGACACGCCGGTGCGCCGCGAGACCAACACCATGCCCGGCTGGGCCGGGTCGTGCTGGTACTACCTGCGGTACTGCGATCCGACCAACTCCGAGCGTTTCATCTCGCCCGAGGCGGAGCGGTACTGGATGCTCTCCGACCGCGACCCCGCCAAGGGCGAGCGCACCTGCGCCGCGGGCGAGGAGTCGTTCGACGCCTCGCGGCATCACGTGGGTGGCGTCGATCTCTATGTCGGCGGCGCCGAGCACGCGGTGCTGCACCTCCTCTACGCGCGGTTCTGGCACAAGATCCTGTTCGACCTCGGCGAGGTCTCGACGC
>CAYZSH010000041.1:0-15620 GCA_964481025.1 uncultured Isosphaeraceae bacterium | reverse complement strand
GGCCCCATCGTCTAGTCAGGTCCAGGACACCAGGTTTTCATCCTGGGAACAGGGGTTCGAATCCCCTTGGGGTCATTCTTCTCGCCGGACGATCGAAGACGCTCGCTTGTCGAGCTTGCGGATCGGTCGGATCGGCTCGGAGGCGACGCCTCCGCTCGACGCCTCCGGAATCCGACGGTGTCAACGAGTTCCCGCTCTCAAGCCTTCCCTCGAATCGCCCGCGTGTCGGGCATTCTCCGCGTCTGGCTGGTCGTGCTCGCGGCTCTACCGGGCCTGACCGGACTCGGTGGCTGCGGTCAGGTGTCGGGGACCGGTCGAAGGCAGTTGAACGCGTTCTCCGTGAGCGACGAGATCCGCCTCGGCGACGAGTCGTATGCCGAGATGCTCAAGGGGGTGCGGACCATCGACTCGGGTCCCGAGCACGCGATGGTGGTCGAGGTCACCGATCGCATCGCGGCCGCCGCCCGACGACTCCACCCCGAGATCGCGGATCGCTTCGACTGGGAGGTCGTGCTCATCGACGACGACAAGGTCGTCAACGCGTGGGCGCTGCCCGGCGGCAAGATGGCGGTCTACACCGGAATCCTGCCCTTCACGAAGACTCCCGACGGCCTCGCCGCGGTGATGGGCCACGAGGCCGCGCATGCGATCGCCCGGCACGGCGGCGAGAACCTGACGCGGCAGGGGCTGGTGAACCTCGTCCTGCTCGGGGCGGGTGCCGCGGCGGACGACGACAACGGCATCTACATCGCGGCGGCTGCGACCGCGTACGGACTTCTCGGCGAGACCGCCTTCAGTCGGAGTCAGGAGTCCGAGGCCGACGAACTCGGCATCTTCATCGCTGCGGACGCGGGCTACGACCCGCGTGAGGCGATCCCGCTCTGGGAGCGCATGGGCGCCCGCGGCGGCGAACCGCCCGAGTTCCTTTCGACGCACCCGAACAGTCAGACCCGCATCCGTCGGCTGGAGGCCCTCATGCCTGCCGCGATGGAGATCCGTCGGCGTCGTCTCGAAGGTGGTGGTTCGTGAACCGATCGAACATTCGGGCTGAGCGCCATCCACACACGCGGCGCCGCTCGACCGGAGACGATCCCTGCACTCGGATGGGCCGGCTCGTGCCGCCGATGCCGAGTCACCTTCGGGGAGCTTCCGCGTGACGCGTCGTCATCCCGCCGAGGTCCACTTCTCCAATCCCGGACGCAATCTGGTCGAACGGGCCGCCTTCGCGGCGATCCGTCCGACGCTGGAGTGGGTCATCGGGATGCCCGAACTCAACCGGCTCTACACCGAGAAGGTGCTCGAGTCGAAGGATGATGTCTCGATCGGCCGACGATTCCTCGAGGCATTCGAGTCGGGCTATCTCGTGAGTGACGAGGAACTGGCACGGATTCCGACTTCGGGGCCGCTGGTCGTCGTCGCGAACCATCCGTTCGGCGGACTCGACGCGGCGATCCTCGACGATCTCGTGACCCGCGTCCGACCCGATGTCCGCTTCATCGCCAATTCGATCCTCTCGACGGTGCCCGCGATCAAGGATCGGTTCTTCCCGGTCGACCCGTTCGGCGGCCCCGGTGCCGCACGGCGGAACGCGGCCTCGATCCGCAAGGCGATGGACTGGCTGCGCGAGGGCAAGGCGCTCGGCGTCTTTCCCGCCGGCGAGGTCTCCAGCGTGCGGTGGGGTCGCTGGACGCCGACCGACATCGAGTGGAATCCGATCATCGCGAAGATGATCAAGCAGACCGGCGCCACGGCGATCCCGGTCTTCTTCGAGGGTTCCAACTCGGCCCGGTTCCACGCCGCCGGACTCGTGAGCCCGCGGCTTCGAACGCTGCTGCTCGGTCGCGAACTTCTCGGGGCGCGCCGTCGTCGCGTCCGCGTCGCGGTGGGTTCGCCCATTCCCGTCGATCAACTGGACCGCTTCGCGACGCCCGAGGATCTCATCTCGTTCCTGCGGATCCGGACGTTCGTGCTTCGATCTCGTCTGGAGCGCGAGGAGCCGCTCGTGGACGATCGGGTGCGGGCGAGTGTCCGAACCGTCCCGACCCATGCGCGAGCGCAGCCGATCCGCATGGAGCCGGTCTCGACGGTGCCGGCGCATCCGCCGCACAAGCTGGCCAGCGAGATCCTGGCGCTTCCACCCGAACAGATCATCGTCAAGCGCGGTGATCAGCGGGTCGTCTGGGCGGAGGCCGATCAGATTCCGAAGGTGCTCGACGAGATCGGACGGCTGCGGGAGATCAGTTTCCGGGCCGCGGGCGAGGGCACCGGGCGATCGTCCGATCTCGATCGCTTCGACGAGTGGTACCTGCATCTCATTCACTGGAACGAGGCGACCAACGAAGTCGTCGGTTCCTACCGGCTCGGGCAGACCGACCGCATCCTGCATGAACGGGGCATGGACGGTCTCTACACCCGCACGCTCTTCCACTACGACTCCGCGCTTCTGCACGAACTCGGTCCCTCGCTCGAGATGGGGCGATCGTTCATCCGTCCCGAGTATCAGCGGCGTTCCGAGCCGCTCATGATGCTCTGGAAGGGCATCGGTCGGTATGTCGCGAAGTACCCGAGGTATCGCAACCTCTTCGGTCCGGTCTCGATCAGTGCCGACTACCACGCGACCTCGACGCGGCTGTTGACCACGTTCCTCGCCACCGCGGGCCGGCTCTCCGACCTGCACGAACTGGTCCGTCCCCGGAAGCCCTTCCGCAGCGCGAAGCCGAAGGACTGGGATCCGGCATCGATCGCGGCGATGAATTCGCTCGACGACGTCGATGACCTGGTGCAGGAGATCGAACGCGGCGAACGGGCGGTGCCGGTCCTCGTGAAGCAGTACCTCAAGCTCGGCGGCGTGTTCCTCGGGTTCAACGTCGATCCGGAGTTCTGCGACGTGGTGGACGGGCTGGTCCTGGTGGATCTCCTCAAGATGAACCGACGGCTCACGCGGTTCTATTTCACCGAGGAGGGGGCCGCGCGGTTCGTGGCCCATCATGCCGAGGCCGACGCCAAGCTCCGCGCTGCGGGGGTGCCGCTCTGATCGCATCGGCGGCGTAGGCTGTGTTCGTGATCGAACGCCTTCGCATCCTTCCCGGGCTGATCTGGATGCTGCTCGCCGCGACCTCCGTCGCCACGGCGGCTGCGGTCGGTCCGATGGTCGAGCCGGTCCGGCAGGCGTCGCCCGCATCCTCGGCGTCGTCCGACCTCGAATCCCTTCCCGATCGTTCATCTCCTCCCGCCATCGAGCCCGTCGTGCGCGATGTCGCCGATCAGCGTCTGGCGACGAGTCTTCTCCTGCCCGAGGCCGCGGATGGGTGGGGGGACGTCATCGTCGGCGTGCTTCAGCAGTCCTCCACACGTCCGGGACCACCGGCCGGCGGTCTCGCCGCGGTGCAGGAGTGGTTCGTCGAGCGACCCGATGGTGAGATGGTCGCGATCGCGATCCCGCGTCGCACGGAGACGGATGCCGGAATCCCGGCACCCCGACGAGGGAGCCGCGTCGAGATCCGCGCGGTCCGGATCGGAACGCTCGAAGCGGTGTCCCGGGACGAGGTGACGCGACGCTGGCCGCTCTTCGCCGGCCGACCGATCTCCACGGGGCCGATGAGCACCGCGACCGCGGCGATCGTCGCGGCGACGCTTCTGGCGGCCGGAGGGTGGTTCCTGCTTCGCCGTCGGCTGGCCGCGCGGCGGACCCATTCGATTCGCGATGTGATCGGATCTTCAAACCGCTCGCATGTCGATGCCGCTGAACCGCCGATGGATCTTCCCGCCGACCCCGCCGAGGCGCTCGAAGTGCTCGCGGGGCGGGTCAGGGACTCGGAGCAGGACGCGTGACCGACGTGCATCGACTCGATCTCGAACTGGAGGGCCGTCGCACGACCATGCTGGTCGGACAGGGCCTGCTCGCGCAGGCCGGAGATCTGCTCGCGGCCGAAGGTGTGCGCGGCGACGGCGTGAAGATGCATCTGGTCGTCGATCGGGGCACCGCCGATGCGGTGGCGATCCACCACGCGCCCGTCCTCGAGGCCGCCGTTCGCGGGAGCGGCGTCGTCTCGACGACCGTGCTGGAGGCGACCGAGCGGGCCAAGGCGATGCCGGGCGTCGAGCGGGTCTGGGACGATCTCATGGCCGCAGGCGTCGATCGTCGCGGGCTGCTCGTCGCGATCGGCGGCGGGATCGTCTGCGATCTCGCCGGATTCGCGGCGGCATCGTGGATGCGGGGCATCGATCTCGTGCTGGTGCCGACGACCCTGCTCTCCATGGTGGACGCATCGCTCGGCGGCAAGACGGGCGTCAATCGACCGCGACCGGACGGCACGCTGCTCAAGAACATGGTCGGTGCGTTCTGGCCCGCGAGGCTGGTGATCGCCGACACCGACACGCTCGCGACGCTCGGCGACCGGGAGTACCGCGCGGGCCTCGCCGAGTGCCTCAAGCACGGGCTCATCGAGGGCGAGGAGACGCTCGCGGCGCTGGCGGCGGATCTGCCCGGGGTCGTGGCCCGTGACCCCGAGGTGCTGCCGCGATTCGTCGCGCGGAGCGTCGGCGTCAAGGCGGGAATCGTCGCGCGGGACTTCCGGGAGTCCGGCGACCGGGCGCTCCTCAACCTCGGGCACACGTTCGCGCATGCGATCGAGAGTCAGGCGGGGTGGGGGCTGCTCCACGGCGAGGCGGTGGGCATCGGACTGGTCGCGGCGGCGGCGGCCTCCGTGCGAGCGGACATGGCGGATGCGTCGCTGGTGGACCGGGTGCGGGGTCTGGTCGCGGGCGCGGGGCTGCCGACGCGGCTGCCCGGCGGTGCGGCCGAGGATTCGGTGCAGGCCGCGCTTCGTGCGGCCATGCAGCTCGACAAGAAGGTCGATGCCGGTCGCCTCCGGCTCGTGCTGCTGCGAGGACCCGGCGCCGTCGAGGTCTCGGTCGTGGCGGATCCGGCGGTGGTCGATGCCGGCTGGAACGCCATCTCCCCGGTGTAGGTCGCGGCTCGATCGCGGGTTATTGGAGCGGGCGGGACGCAACCGCCGATCTCGAAGGGACGCCCATCCCGGCTCGGAGTCTCTCCGGGGCTCGGGATGCGGTCGCGACCTGATCACCGACTCCCTCAGATCCTCCGGACTCCCGACCCGCCATGCGGATCATCTCCATCGTCAATCAGAAGGGCGGCTGCGGGAAGACCACCACCTCGGTCAATCTCGCCGCGATCCTCGCCTCCCGCGGACGTCGCGTCCTGCTCGTCGATCTCGATCCCCAGTCGCACTGTGCCGCGGCGCTCGGCGTCCCCGAGCGGGAGATCGAGTACAGCACGATCGACCTGCTCCTGGATCCGCCCGCGACCCCCTTCGGGCCCGCACAGGTCGCGGCCCGGACCTGGGAGGTCGCCTACGGACTGCGTCTGCTTCCGAGCACGGTGCGGCTGGCCCGCGCCGAGGCACCCGGCGGCGGCCTCATCGACGCCCCCGATCGGGACCGGCGTCTTCGTCGAGGGCTCGAGTCCTTCGCTGCGACCGTCGACTGCTGCATCATCGACTGCCCGCCGACCATCGGCCTGCTGACCTTCAACGCCCTGCGGGCGGCCGACGAGGTCGTGGTTCCGGTCGAGACCGGCTTCCTCGCCGCCCGCGGCGCCCAGCGACAATGGACGACGCTTCGAGCGATGGCCGCCCGGCTCGGCCGCCCGATGCGGGTCCGCATGGTGCCGAACCTCCTGCATCCCGAGCGTCCGCTCGACCGTGATCTGCTCGCGGGACTCCGCGATCAGTTCGGGGCGGGCGTCGCACCGCATCCCATCCGCGATCACGTCGAGATCCGCGAGGCCACGGCCTTCGGCCGGGCGGTCGTCGAACACGCCCCCGAGTCGGAGGCTGCCGACGACTATCGGCGGCTGGCGAGCTGGCTGGAGACCGAGGAGGCCGCGATCATCGACCCGCCGGATGCCGTGGCTCAGGAGGCCTCGGCATCGTCCGGCACGACGCCCGCCGATCCGACCCCGGTGTCGTTTGGTGACGCTGTTCGATCGGTCGAGGTCTCACCCCGTGCCGCTGAGCTCGTGCGTCGCATCCGTCCGTCCGGCACGCCCGCCGTCGCGGCGCCCAGCCGGGTTCGCATCGCGGTGCCGGCCTCGATCGGGACGTCGATCAGAGTGATGGGGGACTTCAACCACTGGCAGCCCGAAGGGGTGCCGCTCTCGCCGCTGGCGGGCCTCGATTCGTCGACGGTCGGCATCGACGTGCCCGCTTCGGGGCCCGTTCGGTATCGCCTGGTGGTCGACGGCCGCCCCGGCCTGGACGCCCGCAACCCGCGGGTGGTCCCCGGTCCCGACGGTCTCGCCGCCAACGAGCTCGTTCCGCAGTTCGGCCCCGCACGGAGTTCGGCGGCCACCTCAGTCTGATTCGCTCCACCCCGTTCGGCCCTCGGAGAGTGACCATGGAGCCTGCACGCGATCCGTTCGAGGAACTCACCTCGCTGTACCTCGGCGAGCCGATCGTCTCGCCGAAGACGGTGTCGTCCACGCCTCCGCCTGCGCGACGCCCGCGGATCGAGCCCATGCGAATCACCGTCGCCGTCTGTGGAAACCTGCCGGTGATGGCGGGTATCTGGGTCACGCAATACGCGGATCTGGAGGCGGCTCGATCCGGACCGACCGCGTTGGTTCGTCTCGATGGCGGTCGCTGCTCGTTCGAGCTGCTTCGAATGGACCGGGATGCCGAGCGGTTCGACGGTGAACTGATGCCGAAGGCTGCGGCATCGCTGGTGGGCGACATCCGTCGGTGGATCGTGTGCGTCGATGATCGCGATGCCGCCGCCGCCGTTCGGGCCGGAGCCGATGAACTCGTGGTGCTGACCTCCGCCGACCAGCTCGCGCTGGTCGAGGCGTATCGACTGGTGAAGTCGGCCAGAGCGCGGGCGGTCGAGCCCGACGCGCTGGAGCTCGGGGTCGTGATCGCGGGGGCGAACGAGGAGGCCGCGGATCGTGCCGCGTCGATTCTGTCGGACATGTCGTCCCGGCATCTCGGGGCGTCGCTCCCCGTGATCGCGCTGGTTCGCCGGCTCGATGTCGTCGAGCGGTCGCACCGGGTGGCATTCGAGGAGTCGCTGCGAGGTGATCCATCCGAAGTCGTCTCCGCACTCCGTGCCGCCGCGGAGGCGGAGTCGGAGGCGGACCTGGAGATGGAGACGGACGCCGTCCTCGACGTGAATGAGCCGTGCGGAACGGAAGTCCAGGAGCCGACGCTCCGGCTCCATTTTCCGGAGCACGAGCTGGAGGCCGAGCTTGACGATCTGATCGATGGACTGGACCTTGAGGATCGCGACCTCGAGATGGAGATCGATCCCGGGCTTCACGAGTTCGATGCGATCTTCGCCGATGAGGCCGAACCGCCGTCGCCGCCGTCATCCCCGGCTCGCGCGCCTCGGCCGCTCGATCGCGAACGCCAGCGTCCCCGAACTCCGTCGCCGATCCGACTCGGGCCATCACCGGCGCAGGGCTCCGGGCGTCCGGCGTTCATCGACCTCGACGATCTCGCCCGTCTGGGCGACGAGGCCGCCAGTCGCATCGGGCCGGTGCGGAGCCACACGAGCGAGGAGCCCGCAGCGGACGTTCCCGCGGCTCAGGTCGTGGAGGCGAAGCCGATCGACGCCGATCCGGTTTCGGCGGTGGCAGGGTTGACCGCCATCGACTGGCCGTTCGTGCAGGCCGAGCAGGTGCACGCCGCCGTCGACGGCGAGGGCCGGTTGCATCTGGTCTGCAGCGATCGTGACCACGGACAGCTCGACATCGCGCGGAAGTGGGCGATGGTCCAGGCCCGCCAGCTGTCGAAGTGTGCGGGGATCTCGGAGGAGGCCGTTCGAACCCCGGTCCTGCACGTGGTGACCGAGAACGCACCGCGGGTGGCGAACCTCCACCGCACCGGGATTCATCTGCATCTGATCGTGGATGCCGTGGGGGGGCGGGTCACCGTGCCCCTCAACGATGACGGCAATCGCGACATGCGGTGATTCCTCGCCACCAGCGGCGCCAGTTCGACGATCGGAATCCGTCCACCTCGGTGGCGGTCCAGCCGCGTGCGGCGAGTCCGTCGGCGAGGACGTGCAGGTCACGCAGCCGCCGGAGGCCGGCCGGGAGATCCGTGGCGGGGAAGCCCCCGTCGGCGTCCGAACCGAGTCCGACGCGGTGCCGCCCGATGATTCCGGCGACATGCTCGACATGATCGAGCGCGTCATCGATCGTCGCAGGCGAGCTCGCGTGGGTTGGGGACAGAAATCGGCCGAAGAGGTTCAGTCCGACGACCGCATCGCGGTCGCGGAGAGCCGCCAACTGGTCATCGGTGAGATGTCGCGGATCGTCACCGACGATCGAGGCCGCGTTCGAGTGGGTCGCGCAGATCGGGGCGTCCGTGGCGGCAAGGAGATCGTCGAACGCTTCGCGGGAGAGGTGCGAGACGTCGAAGGCGACGCCGAGCCGGGTGAGTTCCGCGACGAGGTCGCGACCGATTGAAGTCAGCCCGCCCGGCATCGCGTTGCCACCGGCGTATCGCGAGCCTCGTCCCCAGGAGAGTCCCACGATCGACACGCCCGCGTCGACCCAGCGGGCGGCGTCCTCGGGGTCTCGGATCGGATCCGCGCACTCCATGAGCAGGATCACGCGGAGGGGGCCGGGGGCATCCAGATCGTCGCCGGGACGGACAAGCCTCAGCGTGCCCGCCTGTTCCTGTTCGCGGTACCAGTCGAGTTGTCGTTCGCCCGCGACCGATGCGGCGCCAACGTCTCCCGAGGGGTACGAGGCCGGGTCGTCGGCGGGCCCGTCCATCTCCGTGAAGATGGTGCCGAACACGGTCCCGACCCCGGCGGCGGCCAGATCCGGCCAGGAGACGCCGTGGTGGACGCCATCCGCATCGACTCCGAGATCCCGCCCGCAGACGCCGATCCAGCCCAGGTCGAGGTGGGCGTCGATCCAGCGGGGGTGGGTGGTGGAGGGCTCGGCGTCGGTCATGAAGGCATCGTACGGGGGCGGGAACGCCCGCTGCCCGTGGTCGAGACGCCGTTCCCCGGTGAGATTTTGCCTTGAGACGGGGCGTTTCGGTAGGCTGTTCGGATGCGCGAGGGATCCGCCATCGCTCCGCCGATCGTGCCTTCCGGAGGCGTGGACCGACTCGCCGAAGGGCGAAGCCCGGCCTCGCCCGCGCGGGCCGACGGTTCGACCCGGCTCACCAGCGCGATCGTCGCGCTGGCGGCGATCGGACTTCTGGTGGTCGCCTGGGGGCTTCAGCCGTCCGAGGACGGTCTCGGGACGCACCGGCAACTCGGCCTTCCCGCGTGCGGCTGGATCGCCTCGGCGGACCTGCCGTGCCCGACCTGCGGCATGACGACGGCGTTCAGCCATGCCGCGCATGGTGATCTTCTCTCGTCGTTCCGCTCGCAGCCCTTGGGCATGCTGCTCGCACTCGGGACGGCGATCGTGGCCGTCGCCGGCGTGTGGACGGCGTGCACGAGCTCGATGCTCGCCCCGTTCCTCGGGGCGATGCTGGGGCCGCGACTCGGCTGGACGCTCGGGGTCCTTCTCCTCGTCGCCTGGGGATGGAAGATCCTCGATCACAAGGGGCTGCTCCTCTGAGCGGCACCCGAATCGGAGTTCGTCGATGATTGGAAACTCGATCCGACACCTTCGTCATGCTGCGGTGGTCGCCGCGCTGGCCGTCGGCGCATTCGCGACCTCGGGCTGTCAGCTCTTCGGCGTCGCGGGCGTGATCGGTCAGAACATCGAACGCGAGAAGAAGATCGAGGTGCTTGCCGAGTACGACGGCCTTCGGTTCAGCACCTGCGCCGTCGTGGTCATCACCGACATGATGGTGATGTACGAGCATCCCGGCGTCGTCGCGAACGTGTGCGTCAATCTGAGTCGCCGCATCCAGCAGAACGTCGAGGGCGTGCAGGTGCTCGACCCGCGGGTGGTGCTCGACTGGACGCATCACACGCCGGGCTGGCAGACGATGCCGTATGGACGGCTCTGCGAGGAGCTGGGCGTGGACCGGGTCATCTGGGTCGATCTCTTCGAGTTCCGCCTGAATCCCCCGGGCAACCGCTGGCAGTGGGAGGGCGTGGCGAGTGCGAACATCGGCGTGGTCGAGGTGGACGGCTTCGACCCCGACGCCTTCGCCGAGGGCTACGACGTCACCGCCACGTTCCCCGACATTCCCGAACTCGGACGCGAGAGCGCGACCGCGAACCAGATCGAAACCGGCCTGCTGGCGTCCTTCGTGCAGGAGGCGGGCTGGCTCTTCTACGACCACATCGAGGACAAGTATCCCGATGCCTGATCACGACTCCTCCGATCGAACCTCCTCCGCTCGGCTCGTCCTCGCCCGACTCGCCGCCGCGATCGCGCTGCTCGGCGGACTCGTCACCGCCGGCTGCAACGTGATCGTGCCGGTCGCGTACGTCATCGAGGGACCGGGCACCATTCCCGCGGAGTTCACGCTGCGCGACACGAGCACGGCGGTCTTCGTCGATGACCGCGACAGCGCCTTCCCGCGCACCTCGCTGCGGCTGATGGTCGGTGCCGAGATCACCAACCGGCTCATCGCGAACAAGGCGCTGCAGGCCCGGATGCTCGTCGATCCCGGTGACGTCATGGCGCTGGTCCGAGGTCTCGAGACCAGCGAGAAGCGGGTCAGCATCGAGCGCATCGGCCGCGAGGCCGGGGTCGAGCAGATCGTCTACGTCGAGCTCAACGGGTTCGCGCTGACGCTCGACGGTGTCACGCCGCGCCCGACCGCGGTCTGCAACGTCAAGGTTCTCGACATCGCCGCGGGAATCCGTGTCTATCCCGGCGAAGGATCGCCGACCGGCCGAGAGGTCGTCGCGCAGATCCGCGAGGTCGATCCATCGCTCTTCCAGAGCTTCGCGAAGCGTCGCAAGGTCGAGGACGATCTGGCCATCGAACTGGGCAAGACCGTCGCGGAGATCTTCTACGAGCACGAGCGTGTCGAGCTCGGCGAGAACCTGGGCATTCGTTGATCGGGACGTCCTCCGTCGGGGCCGCGTCGTGCACGAACCGACCGTGAAGGCCATGCTCGAACCATTGGATCTCCTCGACCCGGGGTCGCCAGGGGTGGACGCCGCGTTGCTGCGGACGCTCGCCGCTCGCCGCGATCGTGGTCGGGCGATCGTCGTCGGCTCCGAGTTCGACGCGGATCGGGTGGCGGCCGAAGGATTCCAGATCGCGGGCCGTCTTCCGATCTCGATACGGCGAACCTCGCGGATGTGGTCGGCGTCGCTTCGACGACTTCTGCATCGACTGGGGCCCGCGGGCGCCCTTCGCACGTGGTCGGAGCCCGCGTTGGTGGCGGCGCTCGGCGCGTCCGATGCCATCTCAGGACTGGATGCGTCGGTGTCCGCGGTCTCAACGCGGACGCCGCTCGTCGAACCCTGGCTCCGTCATCGCGTCGCGGTGCGTGCGATCGGCGAGGATCTCGGGCCGCGGCTCTTCCGACGTGGCTGGCGGCTTGGTCCGCCTCGTTCGTTGGCATTGCTGCCGAGCCCCTTGCTGCCGTCCGAGCCGCCAAGACGCGCTCGGGTTGATCCCGACACGCTGGTCGTGGCGATGGCGGGGAGTCCGCTCGATGCGCTCGACGGTTGGCTCATGCTCGGGGCTGCCGCCTCCGCGGTGGTCGCGGGACGGGCGATCACGGTCGTCGTGTCTCCCAACCATCCCGGCTGTCGTGAACTGGGACGATGGGCCTGCGGGATGGTCGCGGCGTCGGCGTCCAATCGACTGCGGGTGGTGATCGATCCGAGGGTCGAGGATCCGCGGCTGGCGGCGATGGATGTCGATCTCGCCGTCATGCCGGTGCATCGTGCGCGGACCGGTGACGTGTCGTTGGTGACCGCGCGAGCCTGGCTCGCCGCCGGCGTGCCGCTGGTCGCGCCGCTCACTCGCGGACTGGTCGGACTGGTGGACGACGGCGTCGATGGTCGACTGCTTCCTGCCGGCGATCGGAATGCACTGGCCCGCGTCCTGTTGCGGGTCGCGGACGACCCCACGCTGCTCGAGGACATGTCGCACGCGGCGGCGGCACGTCACGGAGCACGACGCTCGTCGGCGTTCGGGCGCGGATCGCTCGCTCAGGATGCGGGAAGCAGCGCGGCGAACGCCTCCGCGGCATCCCGGTAGAACGTGGTCAGCAGCGTCGAGGGCATCGACACGCCGCGCAGGCGCGGTGCGTCCATCGGTCCGTGGCGATCGGGATCGACCAGGTGCAGGTCGGGATCGGCGATCGGACTCGTGTCGTCGTGATCGGATTCCCAGAGCATGCGAAGGGCCCAGTAGCGGCTGGCGTAGAGATCGAACGCCTCGTCGCGGCTCGCCGCCTTGCGGCTCATCTCGTTGGAGGCATCCTCGTCGGCGGTTCGGAGGTGTTCATCCAACGTCACGATGTCCGAGCCGAAGAGGATCCGGCCGGAATGTCGAGTCAGGAAGTCGATGACGCTCGCGGGTTCATGCCGAGAGACCTCGCGGACGATCCACTTGGTGGCGCTCGCATCCAGATGCAGGTTGTCATGGCGACGGAGCAGGCCGTCGAGGAACTCGAGGTCCTCGGGCCAGCCGCCGAGATGCGCGGCGATGAACGGGGTGTCGAACTCGTCGAGCACGCGCTCGAACGGCGCATACTGGTCGAGCTTCGTGCCGTACCGACTCGCGTCCGCGTACTTCGTTCGGAACCACGTGTCCGGATCGGCGACGTGGACCATGATCGCCATGTCGAGGTCGCACGCGAGCTTCATGCCTGCCCGTCTCGTCTCGCCGTCGAGCCGAAGAAAGCCGGATGCGCCGGAGTCCTCGGCGAGATCCACGATCCGCGGCGCCGACCAGAACTTCACGATCCGGGCGCCGAGTTCGCGGTACCGCTCGATGCGTTCGAGATATCCGGGGCCGTGTGCGTGTCGTCGGTCCGAGGCGCGAAAGTCCGGGACGGCGATCGGTTCGAGGCGGCCGTCGAGCCGGTCGCGGACCGACTCGACCTGCTCCAGCATGGTCATCGACCAGACCCGCTCGACCCCGTAGAGATCCATCGCCTCGCGAAAGACGTCGCACGCCTCGGTGCCGTTGATGTGCGTGTGCACGTCGATGATCGGCGTCACCGGAGGACCGAGTCGGGCGGCCTCCGCGCGATAGTCGAGGCCGGAGAGATTGGACGCGTTGATGGCGGGTGAGGTCATGACCGCGGATCGTAGACCGCGGCGGGGGTGAAGGCCGGATCAGGCGCTCGCGCGATCGTGACGCGTTTGTCCGTGACCGTTCACCGGGAGCGGCGCGTGACCATCGGTGCCCGGACGACTCGGGATGACACCGTTGGAGATCGGAACGCCGTTGGTGATCGGATGCGCCGCTTCGATCACGGCGCCCGCCACGACACGGCCCACGTAGAGCTCGTGATCGGCCTCGATGTCGAGGTGGCGCACCAGTTCGCAGGACATCCATGCGGCGACGCCCGCGGGAATCGGGAGTCCACGGGTCAGGGACTCGGAAAGCAGACGATGGCCGAGGAAGGGATCCTCGCCGTGCAGGTCGACGGGAGACTCGAACTTTCGGGCCAGCAGGCGTTCGGTCGGACGGAGTTCCGCGAGCGCGAAGACGGCGCTGTCGCGGATGAGCGGGCTCAACTGGTGGCCCTTTCGCACGGACACCGCGACGATCGGCGGCTCGTCCGCACAATGCTGGATGCGGGTCACGAGCATGCCGTTCCGGCTGGCGCCATGCGCCGCGGACAGCAGGTACCGCGAGGAAGGCACTCGACGAAGGGCCTCGAGCCCGGGTCGTCCTTCAGGGGCGGCGTGATCTGGCTGCGGCGCGTCGTCCATGGTCGCGAAGTCCTCCTCCTCCAAGGCTGACAGGGAGTCGCCGTCGCTGGGGGGCACCAGCCACAAGGGGAAACGGCTCTACCGGCAGTGGATGAACGGTGGAAGCATGCGCTCAGAATGAGGGAAAGCCATAAATCTCTGAGGAACAGGAGATTGCGAGGCTTGGGGAGGATCTGCGGGGTGGGTGGCGGGCGATCTGGGGGGCACAATGTCCAAAAAGTGGGGCAAAGTGTTGAAGAGTGGGGCATCGTGGGGTATTGTCACCGCGGGTGATCCCCTCGGGGCGGTGATGTCCGCCCCGGCGTCCGACTCCATCTGGAGGTCCGATGCGTGTTCTTCTTCGGCCAGTACGAGCACACGATCGACGCGAAGCAGCGGCTGGCGATCCCAGCCGATCATCGCGCCGTGCTCGAGAAGGACGAACTCGGCTCGGTGCTCATCGCGGCGCCCGGATCCAACGGTGCGATCTTTCTCTGGCCGGAGAAGTACTTCCGGCAGTTCGCCGACAGTCTGGGCGGCTCCCTGATGGGGGACGAGGATCTCTTCGAGTACGAGCAGATGTTGTTCTCCGAGTCCCAGGGATGTCCCTTGGACTCGGTGGGACGCATCCGACTTCCCGAGCGACTGATCGAGCGATACGGACTCTCCAGGAGTGTGATGGTGCTCGGGGTCAAGGATCACCTCGAAGTGATCGACCTCGAGCAGTGGAAGCAGAAGCAGGCTTCGCGGCCTGCCGACGACGACGTGCTGCGGCGGGCGAGGCAGGCCTACGCGGCGAAGTTGCGACGGGGGGGCGAGTCGTGAGTCTCGCCGTCGCGTCGTCGTCCACAGAACGTGTCGGCCATGGATCGGCCGATCAGGGTGCCCTCGGCCGGCGGTCGAGTCGACGGTGCCCGAACCGCGTGTCGCGACCTTCAAGGACGAAGGAAGTGACCCGCACTTCGACCGCCGCCTTCTCGGAAGGCAGGTCGCGACTCGGGGGGCAATCCGTTCGCGACGGCCGGGTCAAGGACGACCCGGGTGTGCAGTGGATCGGCGGGCAAGGACGCCACCGATCAACGAGGGTCTGACCCTCCATCGCCTTCGACCCGGCAGTCTGGATCGAAGGCATTCGGCCATGAGCGGGGGCTCAGTGGTCGCTTCGCTTCGTCGCTCACGCCGTCCGCTGGGACGGCGTGAGCGTTTTTGGAAGTGGTCCACGTTGCGTGGGCGCCACGGAGATCACGATTCCGCTCCCCCGTCTTCGGGGGAGCTCCGGCGAAGCCGGTGAGGGGCCGCATCGCCGGCTCGATCGTTCGCGGCCTCATCCAAGTTCCCCCTCCGCCCGCTGCGCGGGCACCTCCCCCGCACGCGGGGGAGGAGAATCGTTCTCTCCCGCCGACACCACAATTCCGCTCCCCCGGACCGGGGGAGCGCCGGCGAAGCCGGTGGGGGGCCTCTTTGTCGAGTCGATCCATCACGGAATCAGCCGAGCTCACCCTCCGCCCGTGGCGCGGGCACCTCCCCCGCACGCGGGGGGGATCGAGTGGCCGCGCTGACACCACGATTCCGCTCCCCCGTACCGGGGGAGCTGTCGCCGAAGGCGACTGAGGGGGCTGCTCCGCCGACTCGATGGATCATCGCCGTCAGTGACGTTCGATCCGGTTCGAACTCCGCTCGCCGCCTCCCAGTCTGGAACATCAGCGACCGGACGGGCCTGCGCAGCCGTCACGGCGAGCTTCGCTCGCCGTCCACGCTGCGCCGACCGAGATCAGGAAAGGGAGGAGTGG
>CAYZSH010000040.1:0-15741 GCA_964481025.1 uncultured Isosphaeraceae bacterium | reverse complement strand
GGCCGGTACCGGGCTGGCGACTCCGACGACGCGGCCTGGCGCCGCGCGAGGCGGCGCACGGCGAGCCATGCGACGTAGCGGAAGAGGTCGATGCCCTTGCCGGTGCCGTCGTCGATGCGCAGGCCAGCGCGGTTCCGGTGCCGCTGCAGCACGCGCTCGCTCGTCACCTCGCCGAGCGGCGTCGAGTTGAGGATGCGGCAGAGCTCGCCCGGTCGCAGCCTGCGCGGATCGAAGCGGGGCGCGTCAGCCACCGGCGTCCTCCCTCGTCTTCATCGCAAGCCATGCCGCGTAGTGCACGAGGTTCACGGTGCCGTCCTGGTTCGTCGGCGCGCCGTCCTCGATGTCGGCGCGGATCATCGCCTCGGTGACGGGCTCGCTGCTTGCCTTCGCGAGGAGGCGCGCCGCGTCGGCCACGGCGAGTGCGGCGGGATTCACGCGCGCTGGCGCGGATTTTCCATGTTCATGGTCCGTCATGGAGGGCCTCCGTGGCCGCACGTCGCGGCTTCATCTGGGACCTCGCGGGAATTGTCGGAACTATCGGGAAATGAGCCCCGCGTGCGCTTGCTGACGCCGCGACGTCATGGCCACATGTGCGACGCGCCGCCGAGGTGCGGCAAAGGAGAACGCGATGAAGAACAGCAGCAACAGCAACGCCCGCACGACGAACCGCGCCAACAAGAAGCGCGACGAAGCGATCGAGGCGATCGCCAGGAACATCCTCGAGATCGAGACGCTCGCCGAGCGCAAGCGCGACGCCCTCGACTTCCACGAGGTCTCGGTGTGGGGCCTCAAGGACGCCCTCCTCGCCGCCTACGAGCTCGGCCTCGCCGCCGCGAAGAAGGGAGCCTGAGCCATGGCAAGCACGAAGCGCACGCCCGCCGCGGCCGCCGACGCGGTCCGGCTGGTCGCCGAGATCGCAAGCCTCCAGGAGAGGCGCGCCGAGGTCCTCGCCCGGCTCGCCGCGGAGGTGCGCGAGATGGACATCGCGATCGCCCGCGCCACCGAGGCCCTCGGCTTCGAGGTGCGGAACGCGCGCATCGCGCCCGCCGACATGGCGGCCGCGGTGAAGGAGGCCCTCGCCGAGCACCGGGTGAACACGGGCCAGCTCTGCAGCCGGTTCTGCGACGCGATGGAGCGGCGCGGGGCGCAGGTCTGGCCGCCCGAGTACCGACCGATCACCAACGGCTGGGACGTGGTCCCGGCGAACAACACCCTTTGAGAATGCAGGAGATTCGACATGAAGACCGCGACGAAGAACGTGAAGAAGGCCGCCCCGAAGACCGCTGCGAAGAAGGCGCCCGCGCCGAAGAAGGCGACGCCGAAGCCCGCGCCGAAGGTCGAGGCCAAGGTTGAGGCGAAGAAGCCTGCGACCCTGGTCGACCCGCGCATCGCCGAGAAGGCGAAGGCGCTCGACGCGGCGGTCGCGAAGCTCGCGACGCCCGGCCTGAAGGCCACGCGCAAGGAGGCGCCGAAGGCGGGCGCGAAGCCCGAGCCGAAGAAGGCGCGGAAGATGGGCGCCCTCGACGCCGCGGCGATCGTCCTCGCCGACGCCGGGAAGCCGATGCGCTCGAAGGACCTGATCGCCGAGATGGCCAAGCGCGGCCTCTGGACGAGCCCGGGCGGCAAGACGCCGGAGGCGACGCTCTACGCGGCGATCCTCCGCGAGATCGGCGCCAAGGGCACGGCCGCGCGCTTCGCCCGCGCTGGCAAGGGCGAGTTCGCCTCCACCAAGAAGGGAGGTGCCTGAGCCATGCGCGACACGGAGATCGAGGACCTGCTGCGCCGCCTGATCGAGGCGGCCGCGACCGGCGACCAGGAAGCGCTCGAGGAGGCCGCATCGGAGGTGGCCGACCGCATCGGGGGCGTGCGGACCTTCGAGGACGAGGGCGTCCTCTCGATGAACCGCGGGCTCGTGATCGACGCGGTCGAGGGCGGCCGCGAGTTCCAGATGCAGATCGTGAGGAGCCGGTAGGCCATGGAGGACGGCACCCTCGATCCCCGGCTGGCGGAGGCGGGACGCGCGGCGCGCGCGGCGGCTGAAGGGGCGGGCGCAAGCCTGCCCCTTGCGGACGCGGCGCAAGCCGCCGCGGTCGGCCGCCTGCGGTGGGCGCTCCTTGCCGAGCGCTGGACGGGCAGCGACCGCGAGCGCGCCCTCGCCGAGAGCCGCCACTATGCCGACCACCTCGCGCGCATCGCCGCGCGCCTTGGCCGTGACCTCGGCTGACCTCACTCGCCGCCCTCCGCCTGGACGCGCTCGGCCTTGCGGCCGGTGAAGTCCTCCCAGCGGCGCACCACGACATCGCAGTAGCCGGGGTCGAGCTCCATCGCCATGCAGGTGCGCCCCGTGCGCTCGCAGGCGATGACGGTCGTGCCGCTCCCGGCGAAGGGCTCGTAGACCAGGTCGGCCAGGTGGTTGCGCACCGGCCGCTCCATGCACTCGACCGGCTTCTGCGTCCCGTGCCCGTGGCCCGCGTCGTCGCGCGCGGGAATGGACCAGAGCGTCGTCTGCGTGCGGTCGTCGGTGCGGTGGCCCTTGCCTCCTTCGCGCACGGCGTACCAGCATGGCTCGTGCTGCCAGTGGTAGTCGCCGCGGCTGAGGGCGAGTCGGTCCTTAGCCCAGATGATCTGCGCGCGGATCGCGAAGCCCGCCCGCTCGAGCGACTGCTGCACGGTCGAGGCGAAGACGCCTGCGTGGTAGACGTAGGCCACGTCGCCGGGGAAGAGCTTCCATGCCTCGGTCCAGTCGGCGCGGTCGTCGTTCATGACCTTGCCCATGCGGGCCGTGTTCCCGGTGAGCCCGGCGTCCATGCGCCACTCGGGGTCGTACTCCACGCCGTAGGGCGGGTCGGTGACCATGAGCGCTGGCACCGCGCCGTCGAGGAGCCGGGCGACGTCCGGGCCGCTCGTCGAGTCGCCGCAGAGCAGGCGGTGCTTCCCGAGGAGCCAGAGGTCGCCGGGCTTCGTGATCGGGTCGACGGGCTTCTCCGGGACGGCATCGGGATCGGTCAGCCCCTCGGTGCCTGCGGGCGCGAGCAGCTTCGCGAGCTCCTCCTCGTCGAAGCCGAGGAGGGTCCAGTCGATCCCTGCGCCGCGGAGGGCGTCGAGCTCGATCGAGAGCATGGCGTCGTCCCAGGACGCGAGCTCGGCGGTCTTGTTGTCGGCCAGGCGGTAGGCGCGCACCTCGTCGGGGGTGAGGTCGGTGGCCACGTGGACGGGCACGGTCGCGAGGCCGAGCCGCTGGGCGGCTCGGAAGCGGGTGTGGCCTGCGACGATGACGCCGTCCGCGTCGACGACGATCGGCTGGCGGAACCCGAACCGGCGGATGCTCTCAGCGACGGCCTCGACCGCGTCGTCGTTCTGCCGCGGGTTGTTGGCATAGGGGCGGACGGCAGCGAGCGGGCGGAGCTCGACCGACATGGGCGTGGTGGCGTCAGGCGACATGACCTTCTCCTCGGTTGACATGGTGAACGGACGACGCGCACGAAGGCGCTACGTTGGCTTCTGCGGCGTTCCTTGGCTCGCTTTGCCCTCGGCCGCCGCGAGCGCGGCGAGCGCGTCCTGGGGCAACGTGGCGGGCTCCGTGGGCCAAGGGCGAGGAGCGCGACCCACGCGAAACAAACTCACTCGCGATTGCCTGCCGCTCCGGAGGGCCAAATGCAGCCAAAATCGGCCCGGGAGGACCCAATCGTTCAGATGCGTCCGAGATATCGCAGGGGGTCGCTTGAAGGATCTCCGACGCGCGGAGGGCCTGTTTTGTAGATGTTTTAGAGAAGAGAGAGATATTCTTCATTACTTCCGTCCCTCCACCCGTGCGCGTAGCGCCCACGCGTACGCGCGCGAGAGCTTTAGGAACGATTGAACTTTTGAACTCACGCCACCGCATACACCGTCCTCGGGCGCGTGGCCGTCGACTCGCTGCGCATCACGATCTGCCCTGTTTCCAAGAGGTTTTCGATCACCTCGCCACGCTCTCGCTTGCTCAGCCACTGCGTGCGTCGGCAGAGTTCAGACGCGGAGATCTTTCCTTCAGCCGCGCGGATCGCACGCAGCACTCGCTTCTGCCGCGAGTCGAACTGGCCGTCTGAAACCCATGCGTGCGCGAGGTGGAGCATGCGTCTGGTCAGGTGTTCCGACACGGCGCACGCCCACTCCGCCGCCTCCTGGCCCACCACCGGCTTCGCACGGTCCGCGCTGCACGCATGGACGAGCGCCAGCCTGCACGCCTTCTCCTCCGCACGCGCCCAGAGCGACCGCCCGGGCGAGTCCTTCGCGAGCTCCGCGTCGACGGTCAGCGCGAAGCGGTCGTAGACCGCGACCGCCTCGGGCGTGGTCGGCACGACGACCGGATCGGGATTCGTCCGCCGCAGGTCGCCGCCCGGCGCGAAGTCGCCCCACCAGCGGGCCGCCTCGAGGATCGGCTCCGGGATCGCCGTCGCATGGGCGCGCTGGCGCACCGCGGTCGAGTCGGCCTCGAAGACGAGGAGCCGGGCCATGAAGCCGTCGGCGAGCGCGTCGGCGGTCAGCGACTCGAAGAAGTGCTCGGGCACCGTGGTGCCGTAGACGACCGCGCACGGGCGGTCGATCACCTTGTTGCGCTTCGCGTCGGCGTAGGCCTTGCCCTTGAAGACGGTGTCGGCGCTCGAGTAGAGCTTCATCAGCGCCGTGAGCACGTTGTAGAGGTGCGGCGCCTTCTTCGCGTCGCCGATCGTGCGCAGGAAGCGGCCGAACTCGTCGAACTGGAAGAGCGACGCGGAATTGATCTCGAGGGCGCTGACGAGGCCAGCGTCGCTCGCGAGGTCCTCGTTCGCCTCGAGCGCGTCGAGCCCGGCGTGGAAGAGCACGTTCTTCGACACCTTGCGCGCGTGGTCCTTGCCCGCGCCCGACGGCGCGACGCCGACGGCGTAGAGGTTCGTGCGGTTGCCGCGCTCGTCGCGCACCTTGCGTCCCGCAAGCACCGCCTGCAGCGTGACGGCGCCCGCGAGTGCGAGCACGGGCTGCGGCCGGTGCGCGGTCGCCAGGTTGTGCGCCATGACGTCGGCCATGAAGCCGGGGACGCGCAGCAGGCGCTCGGGGAACGGACCCGGGTCCGGCGGACCGTCTGATGCGGCGGGGGCGTCGCCGGTTCCTGCCGCCTCATGGCGTTCCGCGCCCTGGCAGAGGCTGAAGTTCGAGAGGTCGACGCCGAGGTCGCCCGCCTTGCGTTCGTCGCGCAGCCAGCCGTAGGGCCGCGAGTGCGGCTTGCGCTCGGCGTCGTTCACCTTGTGCGAGAGCTCGGCCTCGGTCCACGCCGGTTCGCAGCGGTGGTTGTAGTGGTCGCGCAGGATCGCGAGCGCCCTCGGCGGGGCGATGCCGAATCCATGGACGAGCGCCGTGGCCGCGGCGTAGGTCGCGGCATGACCACCCGATCCCGAGATCGCCGGAGGCATGCGGTCGAGGTAGGCGATCGCGCGTCGCTCGACATGCTCGTCGTCGGCCGCACCCCCCTGGCCCACCGGCTCGGCGATCTTGTGCCTGCGCGCGATCACGTGGTCGGCGAGGCGCTGCACGCAGGCCTCGAGCTCCTCGGCGTCGATCGTCGCGGGGATGCCCTCGAGCGCGTCGTAGCGCTCGCCGCTCGGGTGGATGCTCGGGCCGACGATGGTCTGCGCGCCCGTGCTCCTGAGCTCGACGATCATCGAGCGGTCGACCGGGTCGCGGAACTGCCGCGTGCGGGCGCCGTCGGCCACGTACCAGCGGTGGCTCGCCTTGCTCGACTCGCGGCCCGTGACGCAGGCGGTGGGCGGCAGGAAGCGCTCCGCGGCCTCGCGTGCCTCGGGGCAGTCGAGGTCGACGTCGACGAGCCAGCCCGAGGGCTCGCCGAGCAGGACGCCGATGTTGGCGTTGCCCGCGAAGTGGCGCCCGGCGTCGTCCGCGTCGATGCGGAGCTTCTGCCAGCCGGGGACGACCGGGCCCTTGGATCCGTGCGGGACGGGGACCGGGCACCAGCCCCTCGCGATGCACGCGAGGGCCGCGTCGATGGTGGTGTGCTGCTGCATCAGAAGGGAATCCCGTCGTCGGGGACCTCGGGGATCGTGCGGACGGCGGGAGCGGGAGCGCTCCATGCGGGGATGGGTCCGAGCTGGTGCGACTTGATCCGGTCGTACTGCTCGCCGGACTTACGGGTCACGACGATGCCTGTGCAGTCGGCGAGCGCGCCCTGCGCGGCGAGGGACACCGCCTCCTCGACGCTGTCGGGGACGGGCGCGTCCGAGCGCATGCGCCACCATTCCTCGGCCTTGCGGCGCGCGTAGCCGCCAGCGGGATGGTCGAAGCAGACCCATTCGCGCTGGTACGTGCCGAGGCCCGTGCGGTACTCGACGCGCATCGTCGGCGGCGCATCGGGATCGGTGCGCTTCCAGTGGACGAAGTACCGCACCTCGAAGACGGGCTGGACCTTCGGCGGCTTGCGCCCACTGAGCACCTCCTCCGTGGTCGCGGTCGGAGCGTGCTTCTCGCGCTCGGGCTCGGGGAACACGTGGTCGCACTCGGGGCACTCGGCCGTCGCGATCGGCACGAGCGCGTTGCACCCCGGGCACTCCTTCATCGGTGCGTCGCGGCTGCCCGGGTTCCGCTCGCGCAGCTGCAGGTCGTCGACCGGCCCGTGCCGCATGACGTTCCCGCCGAAGTCGAGGACGAGGCAGTCCTCCTTGCCGGGCGCAAGGCGGAAGCCGCGGCCGACCATCTGGTAGTAGAGCCCGGGCGAGGCGGTCGGGCGAAGCAGCGCCACGCAGTCGACGTTCGGCGCGTCGAAGCCGGTGGTGAGCACGTTCACGTTCGCGAGGTAGCGGAGCTCTCCCGAGCGGAAGCGCTCGATGGTGCCCTCGCGCTCCCTCGCCGGTGTCGTGCCGTCGATCCAGCCGCAGTCGATGCCGTGCCGCCCGCGGAGCACGTCGACGACGTGTCGGCCATGGGCGATCCCGGCGGCGAAGATCAGCGTGCTGCGGCGCGACCTGGTCTCGGCCGCGATCTCGGCGCATGCGCTCTCGACCACCTCGTCGGTGTCGAAGGCCTGCTCGACCTCGCTCGCGACGAACTCGCCGCAGCGGATCTTGAGGTCGCTCATGTCGACCTTCACCTTGCCTGCCTTCGACCGGAGCGCCGAGAGGAAGCCGCGCTCGATGAGCTGGCCCACCGACACCTCGTAGCAGACGAGGTTCAGGATCCCCTCGGGCGAGCAGATCATGCCCGTGCGCATGCGGAACGGCGTCGCCGTGAGGCCGATCACCCGCATGAGCGGGTTCACGAGCTTCGCGTCCGCGAGGAACTGCCGGTACATGCCCTCGCCGTCGTCCGTCGGGATGAGGTGCGCCTCGTCGACGATCACGAGGTCGACCGGGCCGAGCTCGCCAGCGCGCTGCCAGATCGACTGGATGCCCGCGACGGTGACCGGGTGCTCGAGCTCGCGCCTGCCGAGCCCCGCGGAGTAGACGCCCACGCCGAGGCCGGGCGCCATCGCGTCGAGCTTGCCCACGGCCTGCTCGAGCAGCTCCTTCACGTGGGCCAGGACGAGGACGCGCCCTTGCCAGAGCGCGACGGCGTCGCGGCAGATCGATGCGATGACGGGCGTCTTGCCGCCGCCCGTCGGGATCACCACGAGCGGGTTGTCGTCGCGCCCGCGGAGGTGCCCGTACACCGCCTCGACGGCGGCCTGCTGGTAGTCACGGAGTTCCATGTGTGCCGATCTCCCGAATCTCGATGCGTGCCGATCCGCCCTCCACCACCTCGCCCCGCACCACGCGCAGGTCGTCGATCTGCGAGTCGTCGAGGTACGCGCCTCCCTTGCCCACCGAGTCGAGCATCGCCTTGAGCGCGTTGTCGACGTCCCTCCGCCTGCGGTCCGGCGGGAAGAGCGTGACCTCGACGGCGAGCCGCCCGGTGAGCGGGCTCGTGCCCGCGAGGAGCGAGCGCACCTTGCTGCGGTAGCGCCGCCCCTCGCGGCTCACGAGGGTCTTGCCGCCGACATGCCGCCAGTAGTGGTTCACCGACGGCGGGTACGGCAGCATGAAGGTGCGCGTCAGCGCTTCCAGGGCGCTCCTCCCGCCGCGCCGCGCGGCGTCGAGGCGGGCGCCTCGCGCTTGGCGAAGCCCTTCACGACGTTGGCCATCTCGCCGTTGTCGTCGCGCTTCCTGAGCGCCACCGTGATCGAGAGCGGCAGATCGTGCAGCTCCGACGAGTCGGTGGGCGCCATCACGCCGACGGCACGGCAGATGGAGGACAGGTTCCCGCGCGCGATGCGCACGGTGGTGTCGTTCACGTGCTTGAGCGTGAGGCGCTCCCAGACGCGGCGGCCCTTGTAGGGGCCCTCGAGCACCTCGAAGACGAGCTCCAGGTACTCGCCCGCGCCGTTCTTGGTGGGCTTGGTCGTGCTGTCGACGATCGCGGCCACGTACTTGCCCGCCGGGATGGGCTCGAAGCTCGAGTTGGGGTCGACGTCCGCTGCGTTGAAGTTGATGAATGCCATGGTTGGTTCGCTCCTTGCTGGTTCAGCTCTCAGTGACGGCCGTCTCGATGGGGTTCTCGCCACGCGCGTAGGCCGCGAAGACACGGTGGTCGAGTGGGATCTCGTCGGGCAGCGCGAGGCGGTTCTTCGCCACGTGCGCCGGTCGCTCGGTGGTGCGGAGGATCCGCTCGCCGGTGCCGATCGCCTGGACGCGCTTGCGGTCGAAGCCCTCGGTCGCCGTGCGCGTGTGCACGCGGTAGGTGGCGAAGAGCACCTCGTCGCACCACTCCTGCACGAGCGCGCTGGCGAGCTTCTGCAGGCGCGGCGCGTAGCGGTCGTAGGTCTCGGTCTCGGGGTTGGCGAACTTCTCGATCTGCGCGTGCGCGACGAGGATCACCTCCATGCCGCGCTCGTTGCGGAGGGCGTCGAGCCCGGCGAGCACCTCGCGCCAGAGGGGAAGCGCGAAGACGTAGCCCTTGCCGTAGCCGATGTCCTCGATGCTCTCGACGCTGCGCTTCTGGCAGACCTCCGCATGGATCAGCCGCTCGAGCCAGTCGAGGCTGTCGACGACGATCGTGCGGTACTCGTGCTCCTCCGTGTAGAGCTCGCCAAGGGCGTTCAGGACGTCGCCGAAGCGTGCCGACAGCGGGAAGCGGTCGGTCTCGACGCCCGCGAGGCCGTCCTCGGTCTGGATGAACACGGGCCGCTCGGCCATCGCGCCGAACGTGGTCTTGCCGATGCCGTGGGTGCCGTAGACGAGCACTCGGCGCGGTGGTGCGGACTTGCCTCGCTGGATCTGCTTGATGAGCTTCATTGGTTTCCCCTGTGGGTTGGTGATGGATGGAAGAAGTGGTTCAGGAACGGTCGAACTGCCGCATGGACTCGAAGCCCGTGGGCCAGGTGTCGCTCTCGCGGCAGCGGATGAGCTCGGCCATGGCGGCCTCGTTCTCCCGGCGCGCGGCGTCGAGCACGGCGGGTGCGACGTGCCAGCAGCCGGTGCGGTAGGGCTCGCGCTTCTCGACGGCCACGATGTGGACGGGGAGCTCCGCCCCGGTCGCCGCCTCGAGCACGGCGCGGTAGAAGGCGAGCTGGTGCAGGTAGCCGAAGGCGCGGGCGTCGAGCTCGAAGCTGTCCATGCGGTCGCAGGTCTTCAGGTCGACGATGCCCGCGCCGCCCGAGGGATTGATCCAGTCGATCCGCGCCTGGCATGCGTGGCCCGCGTACTCGGCACGCACGACGCCCTCGGCGACGCCCTCCTCGAGGAGCGACGACGCGATCGCGTGGTCATGCACGCTGGCCGACATCTCCTCGATGAGCGCGGCGTCGGCATCCGAGAGCGCGGGCTTCCCGAGGCGCTCGGCCCACTCGGCGAACGCCTTCGTGCCGCTCCCGTAGGGAAGGCCCGTCTTCGGGTTCACCGGCCCGCCGACGGCGAACTCGGCCTCGAAGCGCTCGCGGCCCTCGAGGATCAGGACGTGCGCGGCGCGGCCGACGACGAAGGCGTCGCTGTCCTTGCGCGGGATGAGGCCGAGCTGCTTCTTGCGGTAGAGCGCCGGGCACCGGCGGAAGTCGCCGAGGGCGTGCGAGGAGAGGTGCTCCTTCGCCTTGGCGTGGTAGGTGTCCGAGGGCTCGCGGATGATCTTGCGGAGGTCGACGTCGGTCGTGAGGGTCATGGGCCGTGGTCCTTGGAGGTCGTGCGGCCACAGGTCGCGCGTGAACGCGCCCTGCCCGGTTCGCACGAGCGGTAGGTGGTCGGATGGGTTGTGGGGGAACAGCGACGCGAGGAGGGAGCGGAGGCGTTTCAGCTGTCGCGCCCCCCGCAGTGCTGGAGGTTGAACGCCTCGAGCGTCACGGTCTCCTCGGTCCAGATGTCGGCCTTCAGCTGCTTGCCGAGGACGTGACGGAGAATGCGCGCCATGGCCTGCCCCTCGGGCCTGTCGAGCGAGATGCCGATGCAGAGCGGATCCCTGCCGATGCGGTAGGTGATGTCCGCGTTGAGCTGCTCGGCACCGAACAGTCCCTCGCAGCAATCGATGACCATGGCGATGATCTGGCTGCCGGTAGTGAAGTGGGCGGGGTTCTCAAAGCTGAATGTCGCGATCGTGATGGTCTTGCGCATGCAATCCTCCACCCCTCTATCTCCGCAGCCGAAACGAAAGTCCTCCGCTTTCTGGCGATCACGTGCTGATTTTCCTTTGGTCGCAGACGGCGCGCAGCAGCGCGACCGCGTGACAGCACTGGCGGTAAGACATTCCGAGTCGAACACATGCCGCATTTGGTGAACAGTCGCTGAGAGCGACTGCGACCTCGGCGAGCTTCGGGGGCAGCGCGCGCAGCAGCGCGCGGACCGTGTCCTCGCGCTCGATATCGGCGGTGAAGTCGCGCTGCGTGCGCCCGCCCGCCCTGGCCAGCGCATCGGAGAAGACCCAATCGGCGGACGCCTGGCTGGACACGACGCACTCGATGCTCACCGTGGTCCACTCGGCCCGGCGCGACTCGGCGGCCCTCGTGCGCAGCATCGAGATCGCGCCGTTGTGCGCGGCCTTGCTGGCGAAGGTGCCGATGCTCGAGAGCGCCGGGTCGAAGACCTGGAGCCGGATCGCGACCTCGAGGCGGAGATCGGCTGCGATGTCCTCTCGGGCGACGCGGCGGAACAGCCTGATCTTCGAGAGGCGCCGCGCGTTCTGCTTGATCGCGTGGACGACGGCGGGGTGCGTGAGGAGGTCGGACGGGTTCGCTGGCTTGCTCTGCTTGCTCAATGACTTGCTCCGCTTGCGCGCGCCGCGGAATGCGGCGTCGGCGAGCAGAGATTCACTGAGGGCAATGGCAGTTCATGCGTCACTTCGCAAGCGGTTCACAGTCGCTTGCGGTTGACTGTCCGACAGTCAATCGACGGTGGAACTGGCTGGTGGCCACTCCAACCTGGCCTGCGGATCCCCCTTGAACTTCCGGGTCTTGATCGCAGTGGCAAGGTCGTTCATCCCACGGCGTCGCAGCGCCTGGCGGACCTTGGTTGCGCAGGATCCGAGCGCGTCGATGGTGCAATCGCCAGCGCTCCAGGGCCCGTCCTTTCCCTCTAGCGCCGTGAGGGTGTGCCAGTGCCTTGCGCGCTTCGAGAGCAGAGCGAGGAGCATGAATTGCTGCGTGGTCTTGCCCTCGAAGTCATGAACGACTCCATCGAGCCTCACTCGGCCGCCGTCGTCGTCCAGCGAGAGTCTGCTGCAGATCGGCCGCCACTCGGCGTCGGTCGAGGATGGCTGTGCCGCAGTCGCCTTCGCGGCGCCATTGGCACTGCCCGCCTTCGAGTGCACGCCTGCGGCTGGAGCGGCGTCCGGCTTCGCGGTGCCTTGGGCTTGCTGCGGCGGGACCGGATGCTTCGCGCTTGCAACTGCGCTGGCGCTTCCCTTCGCAAGCGGTAGCGCATCCAGCCTCGACTGGAACTCCAGGTTCTGCCTTCTCATCTTCGTCGCATGTTCCGACGCATCCGATGCGGCGCGCTTGAAGAAGGCTCGCTCCTCGTCGGTGAGTAGTTCGTCGCCCGTGCCGATCGTGACCATCGCACGGTCAATGAACGTCTGCACGTGCTGAATCTGCTGGGGCAGGAACTCGCCGCCAACATCGCGCTCAGCGGCGTCACCGGACAGCAGGAACGCAAACACCGCTTCGAGCGACTCGGCTGCCTGCTGGTGGTTCCTGCAGTCCTGCAGCGAGGTCATGTGCTGCTCGACGTGGTGCTGCATGAGATTGAGCAGGGGCGAAAGGGGATGAGGAACCGTGTAGAAGAACAGGCCTGTCTCTGACAGCGCGATGTCACGGACGACGGTCCAGCATTCGGCGAGGAGTTGGAGCTGACGCTGGAGCGCGACCCTGCGAAGCTGCTGAGCCGTCTCGCCCGACTGGAGTTCCGTCCGGATCATGTCCGCCAGTTGCGTCAGGCGAAGCACGGCCCAGCCAATGCGCTGCCCGACGGCATCGCGGGCGCCGTAGACCTCGCACCCCAGATATGAAGCCACCGATTGAGACGCGTTGGCTTCGCCCTTCACGCGCACTTTCTTCGCAGGAGAGAATCCTGCCGTGGAGATGACGCAGATGCCCTGCGCAAGTTCCGGCTCCTCGTGCTCGACGAGCTCCTTGAGGTGCTCGAAGAAGTCAGTGCTTTCGATGCCGATCAAGATTGCGCCATGTCCCGCAATGACCGACTTGCCTTCATGCAAGCTCATCGCGGGATCGCTGAACACGATGTAGGCCGGGTACACGGTTGATGAAGGCCCGTTGTCTGCGGTTGGCGGCATGTCGTTTCACCGGAAGGCTGCTCACGCGCGCGACCTCGCCGCGCTGCCTCCGTTGGCAGACGCGGACAACGCATCTCGGGGTCCCCGTTGCGTGAACTGGTTTGAAGAGCCCGGGCAGGATACCGAATGCTCGGTATTTGTTCGGTACGCCAATAACCGTTGGGAAAAGCTGTCTACGGCGAGACGCTGGCCCACATCCGAGCCTGCTTCTCCCAGCAGGGCTCGCCCGCGATCCGGCGGAGCTTGCGCTCGTTGACCGGGTCGCGCCTTCCACTAACTGCCTTCAGGGAAAGCACTTGAGCCTGAATCGCCGGTGCAAGGAGCGTCAGGTTCATGATCTGGGTCATCCGGGGCTGGGTGACCTTGAGGCGCCGGGCGAGGGCCGACTGGTCGTGAACCGCGCCGGACCGGATCTGCTCCTCGAAGCGGATCGCGAGGGCCAGCAGCTTGGACACGCTCGGCACCCGGGTTTCGGGTTGCGGGGGCTCCGCCGGGGTCGCCGCTTGGGTCGCCACGACCAGCCGCTTGCCAGCGGAGGTGTTCTTCACTTCGATCCGCCGCTTCACGCTGATCATGCCGCCGCCTCCTCGTCCTGCGTTTCCGCCGTGCCCAGGTCCTCGCCGCGGAAGACCACCTCGATGCTCGAGTCGCCGCTGTCGAATTCGACGCGTGCGATCGCAAGTCGCACCAGCTCGACCTGCTCCTTCGGCTCCAACGTGGCCCACACCGCCTCGAAGTCGCCGAGGAGGGCCGCGAGCCTGCCGTCGGACGGCTTTCCGCCGCGGGCCAGCGACGCGCGCACGGCGCGCCGCACCTCGGGCCGCTTGCAGTACCGGCGCAGCTCGTCGACCACGAGCTGCTCGATCTCGAGCGCAGGCAGCGTCGGGTGTGGGCACGTCTTCCGGCCAAGGCGCAGCGCCGACGCGCAGGTGTAGTAGCGGTACTTGCGCGCATCCTTGCCTTGGAAGATGTGCGTCATCACCGAGTCGCAGTGCTTGCACCGCAGCACCTGCTTCAGCAGCGCGTTGTAGCGGTTCCTGAAGTCGTTCCCGCCGAGGCGCCCGTTCTGCTGGAGCAGCTCCTGCACGGCGTCGAACGTCTCGGTGTCGACGATCGCCGGATGCTCGCCCGCGAACCACTCGCCCTTGTGGGCGATCTCGCCGCGGTAGATGCGGTTCACGAGCAGCGTGTAGATCGTGCTGCGGCAGTACGGCTCGCCGCCATGCGTGCGACCCGCCCGCGTGAGGATCCGCTTCGTCAGGAAGCCCCGCTCGACGACCTGGCGCGTGCACTCGATGAGCGAGCCCGTGTGCAGGTAGAGCGCGAAGATCTCCCGCACCTGCTCCGCCTCGTCCTCGTTGAGCACGAGCTTCGGGCTGCGCATGCTCCGGTCGACGTCGTAGCCGAGCACCGGCCTGCCGCCGGTCCACTTGCCCTTGCGCTTGTGTGCCGCGAGCTTGTCGCGGATCCGCTCACCGATGATCTCCCGCTCGAACTGCGCGAAGGAGAGCAGGATGTTCAGGGTCAGCCTGCCCATCGAGTGCGTCGTGTTGAACTGCTGCGTGACCGACACGAAGGACACCCCGTGCGCCTCGAAGACCTCGACGAGCTTCGAGAAGTCGGTCAGCGACCGGCTCAGGCGGTCCACCTTGTAGACCACGACGCAGTCGACCTTGCCAGCCTTGATGTCCTCGACGAGCGCGGCGAGCGCCGGGCGGTCGAGGTTGCCGCCTGAGAAGCCGCCGTCGTCGTAGCGGGTGGGCACGAGGCGCCAGCCCTCGTGGGCCTGGCTCCGGATGTACGCCTCAGCGCTCTCGCGCTGGGCGTCGAGGCTGTTGAAGTCCTGGTCGAGGCCTTCCTCGGTCGACTTGCGCGTGTAGATCGCGCAGCGCACCACCTTGCGGTCGCTCCGTTCATTCTCCCGGCTCCTGCGCGGCTTGATCATGCGGCCACCTTCACCAGCCTGAAGAACCGGAAGCCGTTGATGTGCGAGCCGGTCACAGCCTTCGCGATGGCGGACAGCGAGTCGTACCGCTCGCCCTTGAACTCGAAGCCCGTCGACAGCACGATGACCCGCAGCGTCTCGCCCTTGTACCGGCGCACGATCGCGTGGCCCGGGCGGGGGAGCCGCTCGTCGCGGGTCCCGTCGGCGTTGGGGGCCACGACCCCAAGCACGCGCGCCCGGGGCGGCGTGGCGCGGACGGCGGCCCCCTCGGGCTCGCCGTTGGCCAGCTCCGCGGCTCGGGCGAGCGCCTCCTGGCTCAGCCCGCCGTGGGCGGCGGCCTGCAGCAGCCAGAGGATGCGCCGGACCAGGTACTGCCGGTTTCGGGTGCGCGAGTCGTGTCCGCTGACCTGTCGGTAGCGGCGCTTGAGCGCCTTCATCGTCATCGCATCGAGCGCACCGTGCTCGGTCGCGAGGTCGAAGGCTTGTTCGGTCGCAGTCATCGAGTCTCCTTCATCCGCGGCATCGCCGCGTGGCCCACAGTGACGCTCGACTCGGCCTGAAGATCAAGGCATGTAGCGGGGTCAACGGCGAGGATTTCCTCATCGCCGCTGCGCCGCCGGATGTCGTCCAGCCTGCGGATGCCGCGGGCGAGGAGGTCGCCGATCGCTCGCATGCGGGCGGCGTGGGGGATGGGGTCTTCGATTTGGTCTGGCATGAAGAGGGTCGGAGGCGCACGCCTCCATCCCTCTATCTCCGCAGCCGAAACGAAAGTCCTCCGCTTTCTTGGCGGAGGGCGCCAGAATCTTCGATGGCAACCCATGAATGGGCAGTGGCGTCGCTCGGACGGCCACACGAGCTCACGCCCCGACTCATCACCCGAGACTTCCGCCTTCCGCGCCCTCCGCGCCGTCCGGATTTTGGCCGAAGCGCCTCGGTTGCTTATGAGTTCGTGCATTTCGGATGCTGGAATCGTGAACCAGAGACTTTTCGGGGCGCGAGGTCTCTCGATGCGCGGAGAGACAATC
>CAYZSH010000039.1:0-15931 GCA_964481025.1 uncultured Isosphaeraceae bacterium | reverse complement strand
GTGCTGGTGGGAGTAAAATCCCGTGGAGGTTCGAGTCCTCTTCTGGGCATTCGACAAGACCCCGGCCGTTCGGCCGGGGTCGTTCTTTTCTCGCCCGATCCCCGTCACCAGACCCAGCCCTCGACCATGGCTGCCGCCGTCGGCGGTCCGTGCCACGGGTCGAGCGTGAGAAGCAGCGCGTCGAGGTCGTCACCGCCCTCGTCATCGTGGCAGCGATCGAACACGGCCTCGGTGGCATCCAGCCCCCAGCATTCGATCCCCTGACGGAGGATCGCCTCGCGGCGGTCCCGAGGCGGCTGCCCGGCCCCCTTGTACCCCTTCGCGGAATCACCCCGCCGCTTGAGGACGGTCGCCGGGCATCCCTCGCCGATCACCACCCGAGCATCGAGCGGACCCGCCATCGGATCGACGCGGACGCCGGCCTCGACGAGCGGCTGCAGCAGCTCGACCATCGCGGTCCACGTCTGCTTGAAGACCCGGAGATTCATGGAGGCGAGCGGCGTGGAGGCGACGACGTCGGCCTCGCGCTTCGGCTCCTTGCGATCCACCGTCCGCACCGCCCGTCGCCAGTCGCGCGGCGACCCGTACGACGCCAGCCAATCGACCGAGGCGGACCACGACTCCTCGACCCCGCATGACCGCAGCGTGCGGAGCGGGATGCCGAAGGGTGCGTCGATCAACCAGAGATGCCGCTCGCCATCGGCGCACGACGCCATGATGCGATCCCGCAGACCGCGGCGATCGAGCCGATCGATGCGTCGCACCGGTTCACCGGGCACCCGCGTCGCGAGTCGGATGCCGGAACCGCCGCCGTCGGCGCCGGAGAAGTCGACGCCATGGCGCACGATCGAATCGGACTCGGTCATGTGACCCTCGGTTCGGCGGGGAGTCGGGGACTCAGTTCAGGCGACCACACTGGCCGGCATCCACACCACATGGGCAGCACCCGCCGGAGATCGGGACCGATGCGGACGACGACGCGCCGCCGACGCCGAACACGCTGTGACGACGACGGAACGTGCGGCCCTTCCCCGCGGGATCCTCGACCGGGGCATCGGCCTCGGACATGGGCCGGAGGAGCGTGACGATCTCGCCGTCTTCGGTGGCTTCGTATTCGTAGAGGGGCATGGGATCTGAGAGCAGGAGAGCAGGTGAGCAGGAGAGCGGACACGGCGGTTCAGCGTCGCGCGGGGCGCTTGGCGCCGACTCGTTTCGTCTTCTTCTTCGGGGCGGTCTGGGTGGTGCCGGCGCCTCGGGCCGCTCGGCGGAGGGCGCCGAGTTCGCCGGGGGTGAGTTCACGCCACTCGCCGACCGCGAGCCCCTTCAGCTTCAGCGGTCCCATCTGCACGCGACGAAGCTTCTTCACCTGATGTCCGACACGATCCATGACGCGTCGGATCTGACGGTTCCGTCCTTCGCGAAGCGCGATGTAGAGCCGGGTCCGGTCGCGGTCCCGCTTCAGGATCGCCAGGTCGCTCTCGGCGGTGCGCGACGCCTCGCCGGTGCGGCGGTCGACCAGATAGAGCCCCTTGCGGATCTTCTCGATCGTCTCGTCGTCGAGTCGCCCGCGGACCGTGACGTCGTAGCCCTTGTGCACGCCGTAGCGAGGATGCGTGAGGCGGTTCGCGAGTTCACCGTCGTCGGTGAGCAGCAGCAGCCCGGAACTGTCGAGGTCGAGTCGGCCGACCGTGAAGAGCCGCGCGGCCGACGGGTGCTGGACGAGGTCGATCGCCCGCTTGCGCCCTTCGGGATCGCTCGCGGTGCAGACGTAGCCCTTCGGCTTGAACAGCATCACGTAGTGATGACGCCGTGGCCGCTCGATGCGGGCACCGTTCACCCGGATGTCGTCGGACTCAGGATCGACGAAGCATGGAAGGGACTGGACGACTTTCCCATTGACGGTGACCGCCCCCTCCTCCACCAATGCCTCGCAGGCCCGCCGCGAGGCGACGCCGGCGTCCGCGAGCAGCCGCTGGATACGGACGGGCTGCGGGCTCTCCCCGGAACGATCGGTGCGTCTTCGCGGCATTCCGGTCATTCTACCGAACGTTCGCGACCGATCCGACCCGAGCCCGACCAGACGATTCCGGGAGCCCGACATGCTGAAGACCATCCGAGCCGCGATCGACTGGGCCCGACTCGCGATCACCGAGCCGATCGGCCAGCTCAGTGCCATGCAGCGGACCACCCGCCACTGGTTCGAGGTCCTGCGGTACTGCGCCAGGCACCTCGGCGAGGACAAGGCCCCGGTGCTCGCAGCCGCCCTCTCGTTTCGAGTGCTCTTCGGGCTCGTCCCGATGCTCGTGGTGGCCACCGTCGTCAGCAGAAGCGTGCTGCAGGATCGATTCCCGGCCTTCGTCCGCTCGATCATCGACGAGCTCGGACTGGGCGACGTCAGCCTCGCGGCGACCACTTCGGACGTCCCCTCGAACCTCGGGACCTGGATGGAGGAACTGGTCTCGGGCGCCAGCAGCGTGAACCTCGCAGCACTCGGCTGGGTCGGATTCGTGGTGGTCGCCTTCAGTGCGCTCTGGGTGCTGGTGACGATCGAGGACGGTTTCAATCACATCTACCGGGCCCCGGGCGGCCGATCGTGGCTGCGACGGCTGCTGGTCTACTGGTTCCTTCTCACCTTCCCCACCGTCCTGCTCGGCGCGATCCCGGTGATCGCGGCCCGGCTCGACGCCCTCCAATCGACGCTTCCCGAGGGGAGCACCCTCGCCACCCTGATGGACCTCGCCATCGGCACCGGCACGACGTGGCTGCTGCTGGCGATGGCGTATCTCTGGGTGCCGAACACCCGGGTCGAGGTGCGGCCCGCGCTGATCGGGGCGTTCGTCGGTGCGATGCTGATCGAAGCGGCGAAGCACCTCCTGGGCGTCTACACCACGCACGCCCTGACCCTGAACAAGCTGTACGGCTCGCTCGGACTCATCCCGCTCTTCATGTTCTGGATGTATCTGATGTGGATGTTCGTGCTCTTCGGGCTCGAGATCGCCTCCATCATCCAGACCCTGCGTGGCCGCGGAATCGACGTGCTCGTCGGCACCGAGGGCGAGGAACGTCGGATCGAACCCTCGATCGTGATCCGACTGGTGAAGCACGTCGCGGACGGTTTCGAGTCCGGGCGGCCCACGTCGGTCGAGGACCTCGTCCAGATCTTCCGACTGGAGACCGGCATCGTCCGGTCGCTCGTCCAGCGGCTCGAACGAGCGGGGCTTCTGGTGCGGCTGGAGGATCCCGATCGCGTCACCCTCGCCCGCCCGGCGGCGTCGATCGATCTCGAGCAGGTTCTGGCGATCGGGTTCGAGGCCGCGGGGACCGCCCCCGGCGAGGACGACGCCCTCGGGCTCCGCCTGCGACGGGCCCAGCAGGACGCGATCCGCGGCCTGAGGCTGGCGGATCCGATCCCCGGCTGACGGCGTCTTCTCACGATTTCGATCTTCGCATGCCGATCCGAAAGGATCGTCGGGATCCGTCCTTGTCCCGGCGTCCGCACGGGGGAGCCCGTGCGCCTGCCCGTGTCCGTGTCGCTCAGGACGAGCGACTTTCCCGGGGGTTCGGGGGACATGGCTTCGTGACCGGTCGGAGACCGCTCGATGACGCCGCTGGACGACGCGCCCCGAAGCGAGGACCATGCCGACACAGACGTGACCGATCAGCCCGCCAGGGTCGGATCGGGATCGTCTCGATGGCCCGACGGTGAACCGCCGGCCTTCGACGACATCTGGTCCTCGATCGGCCCCGGACGTGTGCCGGGTCAAGGCGAGGGCCCGCCGACGATCCGTCCCTCGGACCTCGTCGAGCCGCCGCTGGTTTCCCCGGCCCCGATCACGATGACGGCGCCGACTCTGGAGAAGGATCTCCCCGTGACCGAGACGAACCCGAGCCTCACCACTCCGTCCGATCCCACCTCGACCCCCGACGCGCTCCGCGAGGAGCTCCGCATCGGCGTTCGGATGCTTCAGGCCCTCGATGCCCAGTTCAAGCGGGCCGAGTCGCTCATCCAGTCCGAGGAGGAAGCCGCGCGTCGAGTCGAGGAGGCGATCGAACGGCTGTCACGTCGCTTCGAGTCGATCGAGACCGGCAGCGTCGTCGCCGCCGGCGTGGACGCGGGCGAGATCGAGCGCACCGCCACCGCGGCCGTCGAGCGGATCACGACCGCGGCGGACGATGCCGCCCGGCAGTTGCACGATCGCCTCGATCGATTCGTCGCCCTCGACACGCGACTGGACGAACTCGATGCCACGCTGAAGACCGTCGAACGACGACTTGAGCGGCTCTCCAGCGAACCCGGCTCGACGACGTCCACGTCCACGATTCCGACGACCACCAGCAGCGGCTCGCTCTCGATCGAACCCCGGATCACCGATCCGACCAGTGTCCGCCCCACCGGCACGACGCTCGACGACTCCGACCCCGAACTCGCGGCGACCATCCGCCTTCAACTGCTCGTTGATCGTGGCGAGGAGGTTCGACGAGAACTTCGCAGCGACCTCGAGGCGATCTGCACCGCGAGTGCCACGCTGGTCGAGATCGTCGAACGGGCCTCCGAGACCGAGCGGACCCTTCGCGCCACGCTGGAGACGGCGGCGACGCCGCCCACGCCGTCGGCCGGCGACGGCGACGCGAGCACCACCAACTGGTCGGTCGCGTCGATTCTCCGAAGACTGGCCGACGAGTTCGATGCCTCCGAGTCCACGACTCCGCGACCGACGACGATCTCGTCGCCCGTCGCCGGCATCGCACGCTCGATCGCCGCGATCGCGCCGACGACGCCCATCGAACTCGATGTGTCGGCAGCGCCCGGTCACCCCGTCCGGCGCGAGCCGCTTCTGGAACCGACCACGCCGACCGACGCGATCACCGTGTCCTGAGTGGACGGCGCGTCCTTCGCGGCCCGCTCAGTCGCGGTCGTCCACCGCGCTCACCGAGGTGTCGAGCATCGCTCGCTCCCACGCGATCCACTCCCGCTCGAGCTGCGTGAGATCGCCGAAGGCGAGCTCGAACGCGACGACGCGGGCGTCGGCAGATTCATTCACCGACGGATCCTCGACCGGGAGCGCACCCGGATCGGCATTCCCCGACCAGGCCCGCACCGTGGTAACGGCGGATCGACGTCGCGGCATGTCCTCGAGATACCTTCGCATCGACTCGGGTCGCTGACGGACGAGCCAGCTGCAGAGCGCCGCGCTCGAGGCGTAGAACGCATTCACGCTGCGGGCATCGGGCATCTGCTCGGTCAGGAGCAGGCTGCGGAGCGACGGGACGCGATCCTCGGAGAGCAGTTCGCGGAACTCGACGGTTCGACCGTTGGAGGGGCGCGTCGGGCCGAAACGACGATCGGGTTCGACCGGTTCGAAGCTGCCTGCGAGTCCTTCCGCGAGCCAGAGCGGGGTGTCGATCGTCGCGGCGAGAATGTCGCGACGATGAAGCAGCATGTGCGTCGCCTCGTGGATCACGACCGACGCATTCGTGCGTGACACGAAACGACGCAATCCGGCGAGTCGAGGATCGGCATCCATGGCCTCCGGCGCCGCCGCCTCGCCACGGGCGACGATCTCGCGACGATGCCGTCCCTCGATCCGGCGCACGCCCGGGTGGTCGTGCGCGTCGTGATAGGCGAGATGGCCATGTCTCGGCGAGAAGTAGCCGGCGAGCCAGCGGGCGTTCAGTTGATCGAAGCCTGCCGCGAACCGCACGAAGTCGTCCTGCGAGGCGAAGGCGACGACGAGCTGTCGATCCTGATCACCGATGCCCCAGTCGATCCCGAGCGCCTCGCGGAACGACTCGACGGCATGAGCGGTTCGCTCGAGCAGGGCTCCATGCTGGGCCACCTCGGCGGGCGGCAGGTCGCTGAGGATCTCGAATCGGGTCGTGCGGTGACGCTGAAGGTCTGGGAACTTCTCGCGGATCTCGCCGATGCGCCGTTCGAAGTCATCCGTCGCGCGACCATCCATCCGGATCTCGATCGGTGGCCCGCCATCGACCTGATCGACCGGCACTTCGACGAATCGGAATCCCCCGGCGGCGAGCAGCACGATGAGCATGGCGATGCGCATGCACGCGTGGTCGGGTGGACGCACCGGGAACTCGACGGACTCCGATCGATCCTTCGCACACGATCGCCGGCGGGGTTCAAGTGTGCGGTCGGCCGGTCCGATACCTCTGACGTGGGCTGCGGCATGGCCACCATCGAGCGATGTTCCGACGCCCGACGGCGTCGAAGGCTGTCATTCGCGCTCTCGGCGCTCCTGACCACGGTCGCGATCGCCGCCGGGCCGCGCCTCGACGGCGGACCGCCCCATCCCGCCCGCTGGGAATCGGTGGACGGGCCGAGGGTCCCCGTGGCCGGCGCCGCGGGCGTGATGCTCGAACGGGGCCCGGCTCTGATCGGCGGGTTCACCGACCGACTCGAGGCGACGGCTGCGATCCAGGTCCGCGATCCTCGACACGGATGGATGCCGGTCGGAAGTTCACTGCTTGAGCCCCGCGCCGAGCCGAGTGCGGTCCCGCTGACCGACGGCACGGTGCTCGTCGTCGGCGGCTGGGATGGCCGACTTCCCGACGACGTGCGGCATCTTGGCACCGCCGAGCGCCTCGACCCATGGAACCCCGCGACGCGAAACTCGGTGCCGCCGCCGTTCGCCGATCGAATCGACGCGGGCCTCGACGGCCACGCCGCCTGCCTCCTCGCCGACGGTCGAGTGCTCGTGGTGCACGGACGCCGCGGCACCGTGTTCGATCCGGCGAGCGACGCATGGTCGGCACCGTTTCGAATCTCGTGCGAGCGCCGCCACCCCGCCCTCGTCGAGCTCCCGAGCGAACTGAACGGCGCCGCCGAGGTCGTCGTCATCGGCGGCGCCCGACGTCCCGATGATCCGGCCGTCGAGACGCTTCGCATCGAGCCCGACGGCACCGTGATCAGCACGCCGTGGCCGGCGAGCGTGATGCCCTCCACGGTCGGTCGCAGTGCCGCCATCCGCGTCGGCCGCTCGATCATCGTGGCGGGCGGGGAACTCGAGGGACGCAGCATCGGCTCGACCTGGCGACTGGTTCCCGCCGAGCACACGGCGACGCCCGGTGCCGATCTCCCGATCGCCCACGGGGTCGCGGCCGGCCGTCTCATCCGAACCGGCGCTCGGCTGGTGCTGCTTGGCGGCGAGTCGATCGTCGGTGGCCGACCCGTCCCGATCGAGTTCGGTGCGGTCCTTCACCCTCGACTCGAGCGGATCTGGTCGTTGCCGGCCGCGCCTGTCGCGTCGGTCCGGTCGTCCGTGCTCGGAGGCGAGTCGTCGAGCCCGGAGGTCGTCGGTGGCTACCGATTCGACGGCACGGCGGCTCGCGGCGCTCGAACCCGTGTGCTCTCGGACGACGTCCGACTCCGGCTCCCGTCGCTGCTCATCGACGACTGATCCGGAAGAACCTGGCAGGTCCGAGAACCTCCGCCAAGGCCCCCGTCGCCCACCCAACCGACAGATCCGAACCTCGCCCGCCTCCGGATTCGCGGGCATGACTGTCCCCGGCCGCGAACGGATCGGACTTGTCGGCCATGAGCCTTTTCTCTCTCGGATCAAGTCTCGTTCGTCGTCCCCGTCCGCTCCGCAGCGACTGGTACGACGAGACCCCGCGTCCCGGTGCCGACCTGCGATTCGGTCCGAACGCGGTCCTCGTGCGGCCATCGGGGCCCGGAATCGACACGTCGGACGCGAGCGAGGTCCTCGCCGTGGTTCGCGAGGCGATGGCCGACCGAAAGCACGTCCGGCGATTCCTGATCGACCTCTCCGCGGTCGAGGTGCCGTCCAGCATGGCCATCGGCATGCTTCTGGAACTCGCCCGGCTGGCCGAGGACGCCGGCGCCGCCTGCCATCTCCATGCCTCGAGTCGATTCATCGAGGTTCTGCGGATGCTTCGGCTGGACGGTCGCTATACGATGGTCCGTGACGCACGGCGTCTCGACGACCTTCTCCGCTGACCTTCGGCACTCGCCGGGGTCCACTCTCCTCGGCCTCCGATGTCCCGCACCCGATCCTCTCGAACCGGAACCGCCCTCGCGATCGCCATGACCGCGGCGGCGTTCTCATCGACCGGGTGCTACAAGCACGTCGTCGGAGTCAAGAACGCCCCCGGCTACACCGGCGTCGTCTACGAGGAGAACGTGAAGGAGGGCAACGAGGAACTGTTTCGCGTCCGCAAGGTGACCCCGAAGGGTTCGACCTACGTCGAGTGACGCGTTCGTCCACCTCGACCCTCCTCCGCATCCGTCCCGACCCGCAGCCGAAGGCACCGACATCATGGGCATCGAAGCAGCGCTCCCCACCGACAGCCTCCTCACCACGCAGTTCCACCGCGTCGCCAACTGGGCGCGGCGATCGAGCGTCTGGCCGATGCCGTTCGCGACCGCGTGCTGCGGCATCGAACTCATGGCCACCGCGTGCAGCCGCTTCGACCTCGCCCGCTTCGGCGCCGAGGTCATGCGGTTCAGCCCGCGCCAGAGCGACCTCATGATCGTCGCGGGCCGCATCTCGGTGAAGATGCTCCCGGTGCTCCAGCGCATCTACATGCAGATGGCCGAGCCGAAGTGGGTCATCTCGATGGGTGCCTGCGCCTCGACCGGCGGCGTCTTCGACACCTACGCGGTCGTGCAGGGCGTCGACCAGTTCATCCCGGTGGACGTCTACGTCCCCGGCTGCCCGCCGCGACCCGAGATGCTCATCGAGGGCATCATGGCGATCCAGCGGATCATCGACAACGACAACCTTCCCCGCGACCCCGACGGCAAGCGTCTCCCGCTCCAACTCGCGGTGAAGCCGAACTTCCAGCCGGCCCCGCAGCCGGTCGAGGTCTCGATCGGCGCGAGCTGACCGGCCGCCGCCGAGGGATCCATCCCGCACTCCCCACACGCCCCCGATCGGATGTCGGGGGCGTGTTCATTCCGGTCCCGCGATCTCCGCCATGCTCGGCCCGCTCGTTCGATTCTCCATCCGCGCCGCGACGTCGGTCATCGATGCGCTCCGACTGAGCCCGCGACTGACGGTGCCCGATCTCTTCCACGCGGCCGGCGTCGATCGCGCCGACGACCCCGAGGCGATCGAGCCGCTGGAGGCGATCCTCGCGAGCATCAATGAGGATCTCGAGATCGTGGCCCAGGGTCGCGTGCTGCTCGCCCGGCGGTTCGTCGAGATCCTCCGCATGCGGGCTCGGGTGCTCGAACGCGAGCGACGCGGCGAACTCGCGATGATCGAATCGACCGGCCGTCCGATCGTCGTCACCGGGTTCCCGCGAACCGGCACCACGCTGGCCCATCGAGTGCTCGCCGCGGCCGACGGTGCGATCACGCCGACCTGGAGCGAAACGATCGAGCCGTGCCTGGAAGGGCGTCGCCCCGCCGGTCGGGAACGACGCGGCCGCAGTCGCCGCGCGCGGCTCGCGGTCGCAGTGGTGAATCGACTCTCTCCGGGACTGCAGGCGGTGCACGAACTCCTGCCCGACGGTCCGGAGGAGTGCACCGTGCTGCATGAACTCGCGCTCGACAGCGAGTCGTTCGCGCTGCTCGGACCGGTCGACGGCTTTCGACGGTGGCTCGACGATCGCGACGACCGACGACGCGCGATCCGATACGAGTGGCAGGCCCGCGCCATGTGTTCCATCCTCGCGGACCGGGAACCGGAGGACCGCTGCGGTCGCTGGGTGCTGAAGGCGCCCCAGCATCTTCTTCAGCTGGATGATCTCTTCGCGATGCTGCCCGACGCGATCGTCGTGCGCATGCACCGCGACCCGGTGGATGCGATGGCCTCCGCAGGCAGCCTCGTCGCACACACGAGCCGACTGATCTCGCGCGGACTGCCGTCGGGACACGGGCCGGATCTTCTTGAGACGTTCCTCGACTGGCAGCGTCGAGGCGACGATGGTCAGTCGCGACATGAATCGTCGGTCATCGAGGTGCACTACGACGATCTGGTGTCCGACCCCGTCGCCTTCGCGACGCGGGTGCAGGAGGCGGCCGGCCTGCCGATGTCCGACGCGCACGCGGAGGCCATCCGAGGACTGCTTCAGAGGCGCCCCCGACATCACTTCGGTGTTCATCGCTACACGCTGGCGGACATGGATCTCGACGAGACCGAGGTCCGAGACGTCACCGCGGTATACGCGGATCGGATCGCGACCCTTCGAGGTTCGACGCCGGCCGTCACGTCGTCGCGGTGAACGCGACGCGACCTCGCTCATCGACGGTCATGCCGGGATTCCAGGCGACCTCCCAGGCGAATCCATCGGGATCGGCGAAGTAGCCGCGAACGCCACCCCATGGGGGTGACGACGGCTCGCGCGTGATGCGTCCGCCCGCGGCGACGGCACGCGCGAGCATCTCGGACACATCCGACTCCGCAGCGACGTTGCGGGCAAGCGAGAACGCGAGGCCGCTTCCGGCGGGCGCCGGCTCGACCGCCGCATCCTCGGCAAGCGCCGGGCGGGGAAAGAGCGACAGCACCTGACCGCCGAGATCGAAGAACGCCACGAACGGATTGCTGCGCGGATGTTCGACGAAGCCGAGCGCCGCGTAGAAGCGGCGACTGCGTTCGAGATCGAGGACGCCGAGCGTGATGAACGAGACGGCGGGATTCGATGGCGGGGTCACGTCGGTCATGGCGACATGGTCGTCGAAATCGAGATCGATCGCACCCGACGATTCCGCGCCGCTCCGGGAACTCCGCCCCATGCGCCAGTGCCCGCGGCCTTCTTAGGATCGCCGCTCGAGCGTCGGACGACCGACGCGAATCCGGGGGGGCGTCGCCCGAACCGCATCGACCGGTCCGCATCGTGGTCGACGCGATCACGTCGCTCTCCGCACCTGATTCAGGGAACTGGAGATCACCCATGACACCACTTGACGGACGACCGCTTCTCACCGGCGCCTTCGTCGCGACGTTCGGCCTCGGACTCGCGGCGACCTCGATCGCGGGCTCGCCACCCTGGGCGCCGATCGCCAACAGCGGGACCGACATCCCGGGGACGAATGTCCCGTTCCGGAGTTTCAACCAACCGTCGGTCAATCGGGATGGCCTGGTCGTCTTCCGCGCCCGCGGCGGTGGACAGGGTCAGCCGCTTCGCGGGATCTACACCCGCGACATGTCGGTGATGGCGAGCTCGATCGACACCATCGCGGCTCGAGGCGATCTGGTTCCCTGGCCGAACAACACCTCCACGCCTCCCGAGGGCGGCGAACTCGCGTCGTTCCTCGAATTCCCCTCGTTCGCACGCATCGACGCGAACTCGGACCGGGTCGCCACCCGCGCCCAGCACGAGCCGGTGTGGACCTGGTCGCCGGCGAAGGGCGAGGAGACCCGCGTCGGCACGGCCGGCGTGTTCGTGCATCGCCACGACGCGCTGGAGACTGCCGCCAGTCTGCTCGGCGCGGTGCTCGATCCGAAGACGAGTGATCCGGTCTTCCCCGAGTACTCGGTGCCCGGCATGCCCGAGGGCACCAGATTCGACCAGTTTCCCGGTGCCCCGAGCATGGATGGCGACATCGTGGGCTTCAAGGGCAACTTCACCGACCCGACGACGCTCGAAGGGAAGACGGGGGTCTACTGGCGGGATCTCTCGGGCTCGGGCGATGGCCTGACCCACCGCGTGGCCAGCAGCGACACCATCATCCCGACCTCGCCGAAGGAGCAGGCCACGACCTTCGGATCGACCGCCCCGCCGTCGATCGCCGGTGGCGACATGGTGTTCGTCGGCCTGGACATCGAGGAAGCCCCGACGATGGGCGGTCTCTACCTCGCCCCGCTCGAGGACGATCCCACACTCATCCCGATCATCCTGATCGGCGATTCCGTTCCCGGTGAACCCGAGGGCGCGATGATCAACCGCATCGGAGAAGGACTCTCCTTCGACGGCCGGTACGTGTCCTTCTGGGCGGCCTGGGGCGAGGAGACCCGGACCGAGACGCTCACCTGTCCGGAGGATGGCAACCCGCTCGTCATCGCGTACTGCCAGGAACAGCACCCGGACGGGTTCGAGGTCGAGATTCCCGTGCATCAGGGGATCTTCGTCCACGATCTGGAGACCGGGGAGACCATCGTCGCGGCCAAGACCTCCGATGTCGCGGGCGGCATCGAGGACTTCCTCTTCTGGAACTTCTCGGGCCACGTGCCGGGCGAGGGCGGAGGTGACGAGGGCGACGAGACCGAGGAATACGCCCGCTGGCGCAGTGCTGCGTTCAGCGCGGTCACGAGCAGCTCGATGGCCGTCGCGCCCGGGGAGTCCGCCGAGGGCTTCACGGTGGTGTGGAAGGCCAGCCTCGACGGCGTCGATGCGATCCAGTTGCGACGCGGCTCGATCGACGAGATGCCGCCGATCGGCGTCATCACGACCGCGATGCCCGGCACTCTGGTCGATCCGACGGCGCCCGCCGGCTCGACGATCACCGTCGTCGGCATTGAACGAGAGGCCCTCCGCGGCGACTGGTTCGTGGTGGCCGCATCGATGTTCGACGAGGCGACCGGCGAGTCGTGGGCGGGCATCTACCAGACCTCCGCCGAGGACGTCCAGACCTGCACCGGGGACCTCAACGGCGACGCGGTGGTGGGCAGCGCCGATCTCGGCCTCCTGCTCGCGGCATGGGGCGACTGTCCCGGCATGTGCCCGGAGGATCTCGACGGCGACCACGAGGTGCGCGGCAGCGATCTCGGTGTCCTGCTCCTCTCCTGGGGGCAGTGCTGGTGATCGCATGATGCAGCACGACGCTCCCGCTCGGCGTGCCGAGCGGGAGCGTCGTCAAGGTCGTCGCGAGTTCGGTCGTTCGCCCGGCGCTAGGTGAGCGACGCCACCCACTCGGCGATGCGACCGATGCCCGTTCGGATCTGCGCATCGCCGCACGCGAAGCTGATGCGAATGTGATTCTTCGCGACCTCGCCGAAGTCCTCGCCGCTCACCACCGCGACGTCGGCCTCCTCGAGAAGGGCTTCCGCGAACGCGGCCGACGAGTCGATCACGCGGCCCGCGGTCGAGGTCAGCCCCAGACACGCCGAGACCTCGGGGAAGGCGTAGAACGCGCCACTCGGAGCCACGGTTCGGAATCGCTCGATCCCGCCGAGCAGTTCCGCGACGAGCTTCGCCCGCACGGCGAAGACCTCGCGCATCGCGGGACTCGTCTCATGCTGGGCTCGGACCGCGGCCGCCGCGGCGGGCATGATGAAGGTCGGGATGCCGCTGGTCATCTGGCTCTGCAGCCGCGTCATCGCCTTGGCCACGGCACCGTCGTCACCGGGCGCGACCGCCCAGCCGACCCGCCAGCCGGTCATCGCCATCGACTTGCTGAGTCCGTTGAGGGTGACGGTGCGACCCGCGAGCGCGGGCATCGAGCCGGGGCTGAATGCCTCGACCGCGGGATCGACTTCGGGATAGACGAGGTCCTCGTAGATCTCGTCGCTGACGAGCGTCGCGGTCGGATGGTCGGCGACGACCGATGCGAGGGCCTCGAGCTCGGCCCGGCTGTACGCCACGCCGGTCGGGTTGCCGGGGCTGTTGAGGATGACCGCGGTGGTCCGCTCGGTCATCGCCGCCCGCAATCGCTCGGGCGTCACCTTGAAGCCGACGTCGATGCCCGCGGGGCACTCGACGACGGTGCCGCCGGCGAGTTCGACCATCGGTCGATAGCTGAGCCAGGCCGGGGTCACCACGACCACCTCGTCGCCCGGCTCGACCAGACACTGCATGATCTCGAAGGCGGCGTGCTTGGCACCGACCGCGACCACCACGTGCTCGGCCCGGCAGTCGATGCGGTTGTGCGTCCGCATCCGCTCGGCGATCGCCTCGCGGAGGTCGGGCGTGCCCGGCGTCGGGGCGTACTTGGTGAGGCCCTTGGCGAGGGCGTCGGACGCCGCCTGCTTGACGAAGTCCGGGGTGTCGAAGTCGGGCTCGCCGGCCCCGAAGCCGATGACGTCGCGGCCTTCGGCACGAAGGGCGGCGGCCCGGGCGGTGACGGCGAGGGTGGCGGATCCCTTGAGGGAACGGACTCGACTGGAGAGCTTCATGGGGCGGGACTCTACCGGCGACCGCCCCGCTGTCCAGAAGCGGTGCGAAAGGCCGACCGTTCATCCACTGAAACCGACCGCGAGGGTGACGCCGCCCCGCGGTCGCTGGTACGATCCCGCCCATGCATTACGAAGCACACGCCTCGCTCGTCGAGGAACTCGAGGCGCGGATCTTGACAATCCGTGACTCTCTTTGACTACGACACCAAGGTGTCGAAGCGAGAAGAGTTGCAGGATCGGATGAATCAGGACGGCTTCTGGGATTCCCCGGACGCCGCCCAGAAGGTCATCGCCGAGTTCAAGCTCATCAAGGCCCAGATCGATCCCCTCGAAGAGGTGATCGGTGTCTTCGACGACGCCAAGGTCGGGCTGGAGCTCGCCAAGGAGGCGGGCGACCGCGAACTCCTCGAAGAGGCTGACGAACAGCTGTTCCAGGTCGAGCAGGGCATGGAGAAGGTGGAGCTGCAGTCGCTCCTCTCCGGTCCGCACGACCACCGGAACTGCTTCGTCGCCATCCAGGCCGGTGACGGCGGCAATGACGCCGACGACTTCGGCGAGATGGTCGACCGCATGTACCTCTACTACTGGGAGCAGATGGGCTGGAAGGTCGAGGAGCTCAGCCGCACCCACGGCACCGAGGTCGGCATCAGCGAAGTCTCGTACCACATCAAGGGTCCGTACGCGTTCGGCTACATGAACTGCGAACGCGGCACCCATCGCCTCGCCCGCGTGAGTCCGTTCAACGCCCAGGGCAAGCGGCAGACGAGTTTCGTCACCGTGGACGTCACGCCCGAGTTCGAGGAGACCGATCTCGACATCCCCGAGAACGACCTCGAGATCACCGCCTTCGCGCGATCCAGCGGCCCCGGCGGCCAGAACGTGAACAAGGTCGCGTCGGCGGTCCGCATCGTTCACAAGCCGACGGGCATCATGGTCGTCGCCTCGACCTATCGCGATCAGCCGCAGAACAGGCGGCAGGCGATGCAGGTCCTCACCGCGAAGCTCGAGCAGCTCGAGGAGGAGAAGCGCCAGGCCGAACTCGACGCCGCGACCGGCGGCAAGGTCGACCGCGGCTGGGGCACGCAGATCCGTTCGTACGTCCTCTACGACAACCGCGTGAAGGACCACCGCACCGGGCACGAGGCGGGCAATCCGCAGACGGTGCTCGACGGGGCGCTGCAGCCGTTCATCGACGCCGAACTCAAGCGGCGACGAGCCGCGCGGGAGAAGTCGGGCGGGTGACCGCACCCGCCCTGCGACTCCGGGGGGTCGAACGCCGCTTCCGAGGAGGCCGCGGCGTCGGGCCGGTCGACCTCGAACTCGCACCCGCCGGACGACTGGCCCTGATCGGGTCGTCAGGCTGCGGCAAGAGCACGCTGCTGCGGGTCATCGCCGGATTAGACAAGACGGACCGCGGATCGATCGAGATCGACGGCACCTGCGTCGATCGCATCCCGCTCGGACGACGCGACGTCTCGCTGATCGAGCAGCATCTCCCGCTGTATGAACATCTCGATGGTCGGGACAACGTCGCGATGGCGATCTCGGGGCTCAGACTCCCGCGCGACGCGCGTGCCACGCGGATCGACGAGGCGCTGAACACCGCGGATGCGATCGAACTCGCGGATCGACGTGCCGAGACGCTCTCGGGCGGCGAACGAGCCCGCGTCTGCCTGGCCCGTGTGCTCGCCCGCAGACCCGCGGTCGCCCTTCTCGACGAACCCTTCAGCGGCCTCGATCCCGACCGCCGCACCCGGATCCGATCCCTCACCCTCGACACCCTGACGAATGCCGGGGTCGCCGTGATGCTTGTCACCCACGACGACCGCGACCTCGCGGACATCGACCAGAGGATGTCGCTCACCGACACCGGCAACATCCAGTAGTCCATTCAC
>CAYZSH010000038.1:13427-16024 GCA_964481025.1 uncultured Isosphaeraceae bacterium | reverse complement strand
CTCGCCGAGCACGACATGAGCGTGTCGAAGTAGCCGAGGCTCACCGCCATCCAGCCGAAGCCCTCGGTGTTCTGCAGATCCTCCATGAGCCGTTCAGCGCGTTCGCGGCTTCCCGCGTCGATCGTCAGCAACCCGCCGTGGCCGTATTCGGACCGACCGATGCGCTTGATCAGGTCATGGTCGGGATGCTCGGCGAGACCGGGATAGCCGACCGTCACATCGAGATCGCGAAGCCGCTCCGCGAAGGTCTGCGCCCGCCGGGCGTGCTCGATCATGCGGAGCGGGAGATGCGGCAGCCTCAGGCTGATCGAGTGCGCGACCTGAGGGTCCATGGTCGGACCGAGGATCATGAGCGGGCCGGTGTGCAGGTCCATGAGCGAGCCGATGAACTCGCCGGTGCCGACCACCGCGCCCGCGATGAAGTCGCTGGCTCCGTTGACGAACTTCGTCAGCGAATGGACCACGACATCCGCACCGTGATCGATCGGCGTGATCGCGAGTGGCGAGAACGTGTTGTCGACGACGAGCTTCGCACCACCCGCATGCGCGATCTCGGCGAGTCGGGGGAGATCCGCGACCCGCAGCGTCGGGTTCGTCATCGACTCGCAGTAGACGACCTTCGTGCGGTCGGTCATCGCCGCCGCGACCGCGTCAGGATCGGAGACGTCGACGAACGTCGTCGTGATCCCGCACTTCCGCGGCAGGAACTCGGCGAGCATCGCCCAGGTTCCGCCGTACAGCGTGTCGCCCGCGACGACATGGTCGCCCTGGTCGAGAAGACCGAGGAGCGCCGCCGAGATCGCACCCAGTCCGCTGGCCGCGCAGTACCCCGCCTCGGCACCTTCCATCGCCGCGAGCTGGCGGCCGAGGACGTACACCGTCGGATTGAAGTGGCGTCCGTAGAGGTAGCACCCGCCCGCGTCGGGTCCGAGCCGGCCCTGGAAGATCTCGGGCATCGTGCCCGCCTCCAGGACCGTGAAGGTCGTCGACGCCTCGATCGACATGTTGACGCCGCCGTGCTCGCCGAACTCGTGGCGAAGGGTCGCCAGACGCTCGACGGGGTCGCCGTGACCGGAGTCCGCTGGATTCATGAGGTGAGTCTTCCGCTTCGTGCCACTGGTCCGATGCTTCGCGACATCGCGGAGTCATCGACGAGCCGAAGCGTAGTCGGACGGACTCGATGCCGGGCGGCGGAATCAGCCGGTGCGGGCGCCGATCGCTCGCCGGATCTCGTCGAGCGTGAACGGCTTGGCGAGGATCTCGCCGCGACCTCCGTTGGCCTGCACGGTCGCGTCGTCGTACCCCGACACGAGCACCACCTTGATCCACGGCTGCCGCACGGTCAGCAGTTCGGCGAGTCGCGCCCCCGACATGCCGGCCATGACGACGTCGGTGACGAGCACGTCGAAAGGCTCGGGGCTTCGATCGACGACCGCGATCGCCTCCTCGCCGGAGGACACCGCTTCGACCCGGAAACCGTCGGCTTCGAGAAGTTGCGCCGTCGCGGAGAGAATGTGCGGGTCGTCTTCGACGAGCAGCAGGTGACGACCGCCACCGAGAACTCCCGCGGACTCGACCGTCTCGTCGGGCCCGGCCGTGGCGGATGACGTCATCGTCTCACCCGCGGGCAGATGCAGGGCGAAGGTCGTGCCCTGCCCGATCTCGCTTCGCACGTCGATCACGCCGCCCGATCGCTCGACCAGCCACCAGACGGTCGCGAGTCCGAGCCCGGTGCCTTCGCCGAGTTCCTTGGTCGTGAAGAACGGATCGAAGATGCGATCGACCACCTCCGGCGCGATGCCGGTGCCCTGATCCTCGACCTCGATCACCACCCAGCGACCGGGCCCCCGCTCACCCCAGCGGAGCGTTCGAGCCTCGTTCGCGTCCTCGAAGCTCGCTCGAAGCCGGATCGTCCCCCCGTCGGGCATCGCGTCGCGGGCGTTCACCACGAGATTCACGATCGCCTGCTGCAGGCCGGTCGAATCGGTCCGAACCGTCGGCATGCCGGACTGGACGCCCAGTTCGAGCACGATGCGTTCCCCGAGCAACGGACCCAGCAGCGACGACGATTCCCGGATCGACTCGTCCACGGCGAGGTCCTCGCTGTCGATCGGCCGTCGCCGCGAGAACGCAAGGAGCCGCGAAGTGATCTCTCCCGCGCGTTTCGTCGCCTCCTTGATCTGCGCAAAGTGGCGCCGCGCATTCTCTAGATCCGGCGACGTCGATCCGAGCGACGCATGGCCGCCGATCGCGGCGAGCGCGTTGTTGAAGTCGTGCGCGACGCCGCCCGCGAGACGACCGAGCGCTTCCATCCGCTGCGCGTGCTGCAACTGCGCCTCGAGCCGCTGACGATGATCGAGTTCACGCTCGAGCTGGTCGGTCCGCTCGCGAAGGCTCGCCGCCATCCGGCGAAGCTCCTCGTTGACGGAGTCGCGCATCTTCAGATTCACGAGCAGGTCGGAGAGCCCCGAGTGCGGCGGGAAGTCCTGGAGATTGAGTCCGAGCGTCGAGAGATCGTCGATCCCGGTGATCCAGGGGTGTCCGAGAAATCGGACCGGCGCCTGGGGATCGACGGGATCGGCGACGAACTCGCCCCG
>CAYZSH010000038.1:0-13327 GCA_964481025.1 uncultured Isosphaeraceae bacterium | reverse complement strand
ACCCGATCACCGAAGCGGGCGGCGAGACCATGGACGAGTCCGACCACGAGCGGCGCGAGTCCCGGCCGATCGCTGTAGTAGTGCAGGCGAAGTCCGGTGTCGGTCGCGTCGGAGACCCGGAAGCGCGGTGGCCGCAGATCGGGGAACGCCAGCTTCACGCGGGCGTGCATCTGATCGAGGTTCGAGAGGAACGTGGTGAGATCCCCGCCCGCGGAGTCGAGCAGCTGGCCGTATCCCTCGACGGCCGTGTAGCGGACCCAGTACTCGCCGAAGCCCTTGAGAATGTCCTCCGCGGGTGCCCCCAGCTCGGCGGACGCCGCCGCCACGAGGTCGTAGGTCACGGCGTCGTCGTACGAGGTCATCGAGAGGAAGTCCTCCTCCTCGACCCCCGCCCGACCACGAATCCTCGCCCAGACGTCATCCCCGAACTGCTCGAGCACGAGTCCACGGACAGCTTTGTTGATGAGTCCGTACATGCACGACTCCTGAGGTCACCTTCCGATGACAGGGGACCCCGGACAGGGGTCGAATTCCAAGGTACCACCTCGACCTGCCCGGAGGATGCGGAATCGGCCGTCCAGTATCTGCCAGACCGTCAAGGGCCGGCCGGGGCAGGTAAGGTCCGCCCGGCATCTCCTCCCACCCTCGACTTCGGAGTTCCATTCATGACTCGTTTCGTGCTCGCCTTCTCCGTCGCCTGTTTCGTCACCGCCCCGCTGATCCTCGCTGGATGCGGCTCCACCCCGAAGACCGCCGAGGAGCGGGACGAGAAGGTCGCCGAGGCCCGCGCGACCCTCAAGACGATGGTGGCCAAGGACGCCTCGATCTCGAAGGTTCTCGAGGGTTCCTACGGACACGCGGTCTTCACGACGATCGGCAGCGGCGCCCTCATCATCGGCGGCCAGGGCGGCGGCGGGATCATCTTCGAAGGTGACCGCCCCTGGGGAAGCGTCACGCTCGCCAAGGGGTCGATCGGGCTGCAGGCCGGCGGCGAGGCCTTCAGCGAGCTGATCATCTTCTCGACCAAGGAGTCGTTCGACAGTTTCACCGCGGGCGATTTCTCGTTCACCGCGGAAGCGACCGCCACCGCGATCAAGGCCGACGCCGCCGCGTCCGCACCGGTCATCAACGGTGCGAAGGTGCTCACCATGACCAAGGGTGGACTCATGGCGGCCGCGGCCGTCGGCGGACAGGACTTCTCCTGCACGCCCTTCGACGCGGTAGAGTGACCGGTCGTTCATCCCGACCGATCCCGACCAGAAGACATCCCGCATGATGGAACTCGACGGCTGGAGGTTTCTCGGGGAGCTGCTGCTGCTGCTCGGAGGCGCGGTCGCGCTCGGCGCGGCTCTCGAGGCGATCGGGGTCAGCGCCGTCATCGGCTACCTGCTCGCGGGCGTCATCCTCGGACCAGGCCTGACCGGACTGGTCGCGGACGTCGGCCCGTTCGAGGTCGTCGCCGAACTCGGCGTGGCCCTGCTGCTGTTCTCGATCGGTCTCGAGATGACCCCCGCGAAACTGCGGGGCTTCGGTGTCCGTGGCGCCGTGGTCGGATTCCTGCAGATCGTGATCACCGCGGTCACCGCGGGCATCGCCGCATGGCTCTTCGACACCGGCCTCCGCGGATCGATCGTCGCCGGCACGATGATCGCGATGAGTTCGACCGCGGTGGTGGTAAGGCTGCTCGTCGATCGTGGAGAGATCGACTCGCCGCGGGGCCGCGAGGCGCTGTCGATCCTGCTCGCGCAGGACGTCGCGGTCGTGCCGATCCTCATTCTGGTCGGCATCCTCGGCTCGATGGGCGGCGAGGACGCCCCCGCCACCGCCGCCGACGCCGCATCGCAGGCCGCCGGTCAGATCGCCAACGCCGCGGTCGGACTGCTGGTCGTGGTGCTCGGACTCGCGATCGTCGGGGTCTTCGTCCTGCCGCGGCTTCTCGGCACCGCGGTCTTCCGACGCAATCGCGACTTCGCGATCGTGATCGCGATCATCACCTGCATGGTCGCGGCGTGGGGCAGCCACATGCTGCATCTCTCCCCGGCGCTCGGGGCGTTCGTGGCCGGCCTGATCCTCGCCCGGGTGTCGTTCTCCCGACAGATCCGCGCCGACACCGGCGCCCTCCGCGCCGTGTTCCTGACGTTGTTCTTCGCGTCGGTCGGCCTGCTCGCGCAGGTGGGCGAACTGCTCGAGCCGAGCATGATCCGGCTGGTCGCGACGATCCTCGGCATCGGACTCGCGATCAAGATCGTGGCGACGTTCCTCGCGATCAGGCTGACCGGCGGACCGCGCACCGTGGCGATCGCGGCGGCGCTGTGCCTCGCCCAGTTCGGCGAGTTCAGCTTCGTGGTCGGCAGCGAGGCCCGGATGCTCGGCGTGATCCGCGAGGACACCTTCCAGGGACTCGTCGGCGCCTCGCTCCTGAGCCTGCTCGCGACGCCGCTGCTCGTCGCGCGATCACGCAGCATCGCCCTGCGACTCGATCGCACGCTCGTGGCGATGAAGCTCTGGAAGCCGGTCGTCCACGTCGAGGACGAACGGGCCGAAGGCATGCGCGGTCACGTCGTCGTCATCGGCTTCGGGCCCGCGGGCGAAGAGGCGGCCCGCACGGTGCGTCTGGCCGGGTACGACCCGTACATCCTCGAGATGAACCCGGCCTCCGTCGACCGGGCCCGGGCCGACGGCATCATGGCCGAGATCGGCGACGGCACCAATCGCGAGATTCTGGAGCACATGCACGCCGCCGATGCCGCGGCGTTCATCGTCACCGTGCCCGACCCCGAGGCGGCGATCGCGACGATCCATCAGATCCGCACGATCAACCGCGACGCGGTGCTGGTGGCTCGCGGCCGATACGCGCGACGCACCGACGAGATGGTCGCCGCGGGCGCGGATCATGTCGTGAACGAGGAGTCGACCGTCGGAACGTTGCTGGGGGCCACCGTGGTGTCGCGGCAGACCGGCGTCCGTGAAGGCGGCGGTGAGGAGGCGTGGCCGAAGCCGCGTCATTGACGCGTCCCTCAGCGACCGAGCGACTTCCACAGCGTGGCCGCCCCCGCGGGCGTCACCACGCCGCGATCGTCGAGAATCGTTCGCGGGGTGACCGCATCGCCGTAGGCCTTCCGCATCATGCTGCGGTCGACCGAAACCCCGAAGCCGCCGATCACGGCCCCGCCGTAGAGACCGCCGACCTCGGAGATGACGCGGACCTGTGACGGGTCGAGCGGGTCACCCGCCGCGCCCTTGGCGTTCCATGCGGTCCCCGACGCCTCCGCGAGGAACTGGGTGCCCTCGAACACGAAGTCTTCGAACGCCTCGGTGCTGGAGAAGACCATCACCAGACGTCCGCCTTCGCCGCCGATCTGGAAGCCCAGACTGCCCGCGACCACGTCGAGCGGCAGCGGAGGCGACCAGTGATCGCCGAGCCGCCGAACCGCCACCCCGTGCCCCGCGGTCAGACCGACCACGAACCCGCCACGCCCGACCTCCAGCACGACGACGCCCGCGGCGCCGCGGAAGGTCGAATCGTCGATGCGACCGGCGAGCCGGAACTCGTCGAGCACGCGGGCATCCTGCACGCTCTGGTACGCGAGGTTGCTCGGCGATGAACAGCCGGCGATCAACGCGAGCGAGGCCAGTGCCAGAAGGCGTCGATGGATGGGCATGAGTGGGCCCTTGGGAGAGTGGAGAGTGAAAAGTGGAGGGTGGACGCCTGCCCCGCAGTTCCTCTCCCCCCGCATGCGGGGGAGAGGTGGCCCACGGAGTGACGCGCGAATCAAGAGTCTCCTGATCTCCTGCTCACCTGGTCTCCTGCTCTCGCGAAGCGCAGGCGCCCCGGCTCAGAGGCCGGCGACCTGGAAGCCGTCGCGATAGGTGCGGGTGAGGTACTGGTTCGCCTCGGGCTTGTTGGTGAACTTCATCGCCGCCGCGTCCCATTCGAGCTTCTCGCCGGGGAAGCGGCTCGCCAGCGCGCCGAGGGCGAGGGTCTCCGAGACCGCGCCGCCGTACTGGAGCGGCGTGAGGCTCTTGAAGTCGCTGCCACGGGCGTGATCGACCCAGAGGTGCCAGTGGTTGCCACCACGCGCCTCGGGCATCTCGAACTCCTGCTTCTTGCCGTCGCGGAAGAGCGTCCAGCCGTCGCCGCCTTCGGGCACGAGCAGCGTGCCGTTCTCGCCGACGATGACGACGGTGTTGAAGGGCAGGTCGAACTCGGGCGGCAGACCGAGCGACGAGTTGCTGGGCTTGGTCTTGCCGTCGTGCCAGGTGAACTCGATCGGCTCGCCGCCGGTGAACTTGTTGCCCGGCAGCACCATCGTGACGACTTCCTTGGAGGGGAACTGGTCGTCGGTGCCGTCGCTCGACTCGCAGATGACCGAGATCGGATCACGAAGTTCGAGCGGCTGGAAGGCGGTGTCGAGGCTGTGGCACGCCATGTCGCCGAGCGCGCCGCAGCCGAAGTCGCGGACGCCGCGCCAGTTGAAGGCGTGGTACGCGCCGTTCTTGAACGGACGAACCGGCGCCACGCCGAGCCAGACGTCCCAGTTGACGTTCGACGGCACCGGATCGCTGCCCTCGGGACGCGGGTTGCCCTGCGGCCAGATCGGGCGGTCGGTCGAGCCGTGGACGGACTTGATCTTGCCGAGGTTGCCTTCGCGGACGAACCGCATGCAGCGCTGCTTCATCTCGCGGGACGCATTCTGCGTGCCCATCTGGGTCGCGAGGTGCGGCTTCGCGGCGGCGGCGGCGGCGAGGGCGCGGTTCTCATGCACCGACCACGCCAGCGGCTTCTGCACGTAGACGTGCTTGTCCTTGTTCATGGCCATCATCGCGACGGCGGCGTGCATGTGGTCGGGGATCGTGATCGACACCGCGTCGACGCGGTCACCCAGCTTGTCGAAGAGCTCGCGATAGTCGGAGAAGGTCTCGGCGTCCTTGTGCTTCAGCGAGGCGGAACGGAGGTTCTTGCCGTCGATGTCGCAGAGGCCGACCATGAAGACCTCGGGATGCGACGAGATCTGAGCCAGGTCGGAGGCGCCCATGCCGCCGACGCCGATCGAGGCCACGTTGAGCTTGCCGAGGGCCCGCCCGCGTCCGAGCGTCGGTCGCCAGCCGGCGAGCGCCACGCCCGCGACGGCCGCGGTCTTGATGAAGGTACGACGGCCGGTGAGGCCGGACGGGGTCAGGGGCGCGGTCATGAGAAACTCCTCTGAAGCTCCGCCACGGGCGGAGCGGGTATCGGTCTGGTTCGAGTCACGAACCTGGACGGTTCGCGGTCGGCGTGGATCCTACCTGCCTGACGGGGCCGAGGTTCCAGAAAGCGGACGAAGCCGCAGGTCCTTGAACTCGACCACATCGCCGTGGCCGCAGAAGCCGATGTGTCCCGAGAGACGGGCGGCCCCCGGGTGCTCGCGGCCGCTCAGAGTGCCGTCCTTCATGGCCTCGTCGAGATCGACCTCGTTGATCACCTTGCCGTTGAGCACCACGCGAATCTTCCGACCCTCGACCCGGATCTCCTCGTGGTTCCATTCGCCCGGAAGCGCCTGATAGCCACGAAGCGCGGGCGAGATCCCGTAGACCGACCCATGGAACTGCCACGGCTTGAGGCCGGCGTACTTCGGATGGCTGTTCTCGAGGACCTGGATCTCCATGCCCTCGTAGGCGGCGTCGCCGGTCAGCGGTGCCCGTACCGCGATGCCGTTGTTGGCCCCGGGCGGAAGCCGGAACGCGAAGCGGAGGATGAAGTCGGCATACTCCTGCTCCGTATAGAGGTTGCCGCCGGCCCGGTCCGGGAAGGTGCGGATCGACCCGTCCTCGACCCCATACCCGTCGGTGTTGCCGGTCCACCCGGTCAGGTCACGACCGTTGAAGATCGGCGAGAACCCGACATCGTCGGACACGATCCTCGCCACCGCGACCTTGTCGACCAGGAGATCCGCGTCGCCGGCATTGATGACCTGCAGCTGCGGCCGAGCGTCGACGGGCCACGACGCGGACACCTCCAACTGAAAGAAGAAACGCTTCCACGTTCCGTCGACGGGCTGGATCCGACCGGAGATCATCCGATTCATCGGCTCGTGCATCCCCAGCAACTGGGCCAGCACCTTGCCGTCCGCCGTCTCGCCGTCCGCGAGCCGGACGTTCATCGAGACCATCACCCGATCGCCCTGCCGGAACACCGTGTCCAACATGTGCATCGCCGCCGCCTGCGGCGGCAGCTGCAGCACCCGCCCGTCCCACCACTCGGCGGCCGTTCGGGGCTCGACGAGCATGCCTTCGGCGGTCTCGATCCCCTGCCCACGAACGAACCAACCACCGCCATCGGGCATTCCGAGCTTGACGGCGTCGAACTCGGAATCGACCGCTGCAAGCGGCTCCAAGACCACCGAATCGGTGGACCCTTGGGCGAGGGCGGGAAGGCCGGCGAAGACCGCGGCCACGACGAGGGCAGGAATCGCGTTCATGAGCGACACTGTACGCCCGCCCTCCCCCGCCACCAAGCCCCTCGGCCGCCGCTCCATGTCCGATCTCATCGACGACCTGCTCGCGGACGGAACCCTCGTCCTCCGGTCACGCATCCTCCTGGCGGCCGGATTCCAACACGCGTTCTCGACCGGACTCGGCCCCGGGGGCCGCCGGTTCGATCTGAGCCGACCCGGCCAGAGTCCGATGGAGACGCCGGATGACGAGCTCGCGGAGAATCTGCGTCGCTTCGCGGACGCGGTCGCGGTCGGCACCAGCATCGCCTCGCCTCGACAGGTCCACGGCGTGTCGATCGCCGAGGCGGACGTCGCCGAGTCGACGCCCGCCGATCTGGTCGCGAGCACCGACCCGACGCGACTGGCCGCCGTCCGCACCGCCGACTGCGTGCCGATCCTTCTTGGGTGTCGCCGCCGCGGCGCGGTCGTCGCCGTCCACGCGGGGTGGCGAGGCATCGTCGGCGACGCCCCCGGGACCGCGGTCCGGCATCTGGTCTCGCACGGATCGACCGCCGCGGACCTCGTGGCGGCGATCGGCCCGGCCATCGGTCTCGATGCGTTCGAGGTCGGCCCCGAGGTGGCCGCCGAGTTCACGGCGGCAGGCCTCGAGTCGACGGTCGAACCGAGACAGCCGAAACCGCATGTCGATCTCCACGCCGCGGCGCGGCAGCGACTCCTCGCCGCCGGACTTGCGTCCGACGCCATCGGAGGAGCCTCGATCTGCACTGCCGAAGACCCCCGCTTCTTCAGCCACCGAGGGGATCGGGGCCGCACCGGGCGGCACCTTTCGGCGATTCGATGCTGGCAACCGGAGTCCTGATTTGCAAGGATGCACGCGATGATTCCGGGTGAGCCCACCGAACACGAGCATCCGTCCCGACACGGGTTGGATGGTCTCGTCGAGTCGTTGCTGCGACTGCCGGATGCGGACGAGGACACCGACTGGGCCGCCCGGGTCGCCCGCGCGGTCGGGATGCTGCGGGGGGTGGTCGCCGTTCAGGTCGTTCGACTCGGATCGAGCAAGCCGGTGCTGGCCGGCGAGGGCATGCCGATCGATCCATCGACCTCGATGATCCTCTGCAGCGAGTCGATGCTCGGGTCGACGCTCGGCAGCATGGCCTCGCACGAGTCGGCGCCGGGAATCCACGCGATACGCATCGGCCCCCGCGAGGCCGTGATCATCAGGATGACCGTGCCCGATGACGCCCGGATGCGGGAACTCGGCCGCGTGCTGCCCGCCGCCGCGATGGCAGCGGAGCGCATCGACGAGCTCCGCACGGTCGAAGACAAGCTCACCCGCCACCGCAACATCGAGCGCAACATCGCGGAACAGCTCTCGGGCGTGAAGGATGCCGACGGCCTCGGCCGCGCGGTCATCCGGGTGCTCACTCTGCTCTTCGACGTCGAGCAGTCGGCGATCTACTTCCGTGATCCCTCGAAGCGGCAACTTCGACTCGTGGCCTCGGGCGGCTTCGAGGACTGGGAACGCGAGGAGGCGGAACGCACCGCGTGGGAACGGCATCCCGGCCGCGTCATTCGAAGCGGCGAGCCGTTCATCGTCGATGACGTCCGCCTCGATCCGCACGGCGCGACCGACAACACCGCGCGCCGCTTCGAGACCCGAAGTCGATGCTGGCTGCCGGTCCGTTCGATCGGCGAGGTGGTCGGTGCGCTGGGAGCGGGGTCGCCGCGGGTGGCGGCGTTCCAGAAGGAGCACATCGAGGGACTCCAGTTCCTCGCGGACCTCGCCGGTCTCACCTGGAGTCGTCTGCAGGAGGCGAATCGCCGCGCTCGACGGGATCGGATCCTGATGGCGGCCGGCGACACGGCCGAGATGCTGCTTGCGGCCCGCCGATGGCGGGACGTGATGCCGCAGCTCGTCGAGTCGATCCGGGCGGCGTTCGATGCGCGTTCCACGAGCTTCATCGAGGTCGACGGCAGGAAGATCGGCGGCCACCCCGACGATCCAACCATTCCCGCCGCGTTCCTCGATGCGGTGCATGAGTCGACGACGGGCGGCGTCACCGGCAGGGGCGGTCATCCGATCGCGGGATTCCCGCCCGATCGCCGCCCGATCGCGACCCCGTTCGTCGCGGTTCCGGTCACCGCCGATTCGCAGCGGGTCGGCGTCCTGCTCGTCATCGACGAAGGCGACCTTCGGGTGCACGACGAGAACTCGATCGCGGCGCTCCGGGCCTTCGCGGAGCCCCTCGGTTCGAAGGTGGCACGCGATCGGCTGGAGGATTCCCTCCGTCAGATCGACCGCATGGATGCGCTCGGCCAGCTCGCCGGTGGTGTTGCGCACGACATCAACAACCTGCTGATGCCGATCCTCGGTCTCGCGTCCACGCTCGCCTCGACGGAGTCCGATCCCGAACGACGGGAGAAGATCGAGTCGATCCAGCTCGCGGCCGAGCGTGGCCGCGACTTCGTGGAGCAGGTGCTCCTCCTGACGCGGCGACGAGTCGTGACGGACGAACGAACGCGTCTGGCCGACATCGTTCAGGACGCGATCCGGCTCGCGCTCCTCGACGATCACGCGTCGATCGACGTGGACCTCGCCGTCGACGCCCCCGACGCCACGGTGATCGGCGACCGGACCGCGCTGCTCCGCATGGCTCAGAATCTGCTCGTCAACGCACGCCAGGCGATCGGCGAGGGCCGTGGCACGATCCGGGTCGAGATCACCCGGCGAGCCGATCACGCCGTGCTCTCGGTCACCGACGATGGCTGCGGCATCCCCGACGACGTCCGGCGTCGGCTGTTCGATCCGTTCTTCACCACCCGGCGGAGCGCCTCGGAGCGGGGACTCGGACTGACGATCGTGCATCGCGTGGTCACCGAGCTCGGGGGCACGGTCGGCGTGGAGAGCAAGGTCGGCACCGGCACGACCTTCACCATCGACCTTCCCGCCGCAGAGCCGTCGATCACCGAGGTCATCAGGAAGAGCGAACCGCGGCGCCCCGACGCGACGATCCCGACGAGCTCCCCGAAGACTGAAACGACCGGCTGGATCCTCGTGGTGGATGACGACGACATGGTCCGCTCGACGACCAAGGCGCTCATCCAGTCGCTCGGCCACACCGTGCGAGACGCGACCGGCGGCAAGGAGGCCCTCCGCCTGGTCGCCGAAGCCGCGGACGCACCACCCGAGCTCGTGCTCACCGATCTCAGCATGCCCGGCATGGACGGACTCGAACTCGTGGCGGCGCTTCGTACCTCGGGATACGCGGGCGCCGCCGCGGTCATCACGGGCTTCGGCGAGGACGCGTTCGACACGGCACGCGAGGTCGGTGTGGACAGGATTCTCCGCAAGCCGATCTCCCGCAAGGAACTCGGCGAGGCGATCGCGGGTCTGATTCCGGGTGCGGGTTCGTGATCCCGATCAGGATGTTCGCCACGCTCTGCGTGGGGCTCGCGTGGTCCGCCTCGGTCGCGGACGCGGCCGACGCGCCGCCATCGATTGTCGTGCTCCTCAGTGATGACGCGGGGTGGGCGGATCCCGGCTGGTCCATTCCGAGTCGAGCCCCCGGCCACGACATCCGCACGCCGAACCTCGACGCGCTGGCGGCGGAGTCCCTGATCCTTGACGCCTGCTACGTGACCGCGTCGGTGTGCAGCCCCTCCCGCGCCGGGCTCCTGACCGGACGACATCAGCAGCGATTCGGCCACGAGTTCAACCTGCCCGGCACCGCGAGCCGCGCCGATGGCGGCTTGCCGCTCGGCGAACGCACGATCGCCGATCGACTCCGCGCCGCGGGATACGCGACCGGCCTCGTCGGCAAGTGGCACCTCGGTCTCGACGATCGCTTCCTGCCCACCCGACGCGGCTTCGACGAATTCCGAGGTCTCCGCTCGGGTTCGCGTTCCTACTTCGGCGACGAGAAACTCTCGGGCGGCGCCCGGGCCTGGGAGCGGCTGGACACCGACGAGTCGCTCGAGCTTCCGGAGTCGGAGATCGACTACGTCACCGATCTCGTCGCCGACGAGGCGGTCGACTTCATCGCACGCCACAAGAACGAGCCGTCCTTCCTCGTCGCGAGTTTCACGGCCCCGCACACGCCGATGCACGCGCTCGACGCGGACCTCGACGCCGTGGGCGACGGCGTGAGACCACCGAAGCGGCGCACCTACGCCGCCATGTGGCTCGCCCTCGATCGGGCGTGCGGTCGGATCGTCGAGGCCGTCGAGGCGTCGGGACGCGACACCATCATCGTGTTCCTCAACGACAACGGCGGCGCCACCAACAACGCGTCCGACAACGGTCCGTTCCGCGGCATGAAGGGTTCGCAGTTCGAAGGCGGGCTTCGCGTTCCCGCGATCTGGTCGCGCAGCGGCGATCGCACCGGACGCTTCGCCTCGCCGGTGAGCGTGCTGGACGTCATGCGAACGCTCGTCGAGGCGGGCGGCGGCGAGACCGACGGCCTCGACGGCGTCGATCTGGCACCCTGGTTCGACGCGGATCGCACGCCCCCGACGTCGCGGCCTCGAACGACGTTCCACTGGCGACGCGGTCCGGTGGCGACGGTGCGTCAGGACGACTTCAAACTGATCCGCGTCGATGGTCGGCCCTCGATGCTCTTCGATCTCGAGACGGATCCCGGTGAGACCATCGATCTCTCCGCCGAACGACCGGACATCGCGATGACCATGCTCGCGGAACTCGCGCGATGGGAACGCGGGATGGTCGAGCCGCGCTGGACGACCGGGGCGGTCTGGCAACGCAATCTCCTGCAGAAGCATTCGATGGATGTCGTCGGTCGCGAGGCGGAACGTGCCCTGCCCTGACGACGCGCCCTTCGATTCCACCGCGAACCACGGCGCTCTCCCCGCCGACTGGGTGGTCCGGGTGCGCGACGACTTCGCGAGCCAGGCCGGCGTGGCGGAACGGATCATCGAGAGCACGCGGATGCCGCGCTGGCGAGGCCTCCGGTTCCACGCCCGGTGCGGCGACCCCGCGACGACCCGGGCCGAACTGACGGCAGCCGGCATCGAGATGCACGACGTGCCGTGGTCCGAGCGACTCGCGGTCATCCGTCACGAGGACGTCGATGCCGTGACCGCGAGCGATGCGTGGCGTGCCGGCCGCGTGGTCGTCCAGTCACCGACCTCGGTGCTCGCGGCGATCGCGCTCGGCGCCCGCGGTTCGGAACGGGTGCTCGACCTCTGCGCCGCCCCGGGCGGGAAGTCGGCGGCGATCGCGGACCTTGCCGACGGTCGCATCGACCTCGTCGCCAACGATCGCAGCCGGCCCCGCAGCCATCGCATGCGGGCGCTCTTCCAGATGCTGGACGTGGACGCGCAGGTCCGAACCGGTCCGGGCGAGCGTCTCCCGCCCCGCGATCATGACGCGTTCGATCGCGTGCTCGTGGACGCGCCCTGCTCGGGCGAAGGCCGTTTCCGCGCCGACGATGATTCGTCGATCGGGGCGTGGACCACGAAGTCCACGAAGCGACTGGCCTCGACGCAGAAGGCGATCCTGCACGCGGCCATCCACGCGGTGCGACCGGGCGGCGTGGTGATCTACGCGACCTGCACGCTCGGACGCGTCGAGAACGAGGAGGTCGTCGCCCGTGCACTCGCCCGCTACGGCGACGGCCCGACCGGCGTGGAACTCGACCCGCTGCCCGACGGCATTCCCGCCGGGCTGCCGCTGCTCGATCCGCCAGGTGACCCCGATCTGGCGGCGGCCGCCATGCGTCGATGGGCGCCGGATCCCGCGGGGGAACCGTGGACGCGGGCGATGGACGGGTTCTTCCTCGCCCGGCTGCGGCGGCGAGGCGGCGTGCCCGCCTGATTCCGCACGCGTCCCGAACGGCCTTGGACGGGACATGCAGGCGGTGCAAGTCCGTGGGATCATCTCCGAGTCATGGTCCGTCCACGCTCCACCGATCCGGAGGCCCGCCATGTTCGATCTCATGCTGACCGAGGGTGCCCAGTGGTTCACCGGCGCCGCCCTCGTCGCGACCCTGCTCTTCGGTGTCACCGTGCTGCTGCTCTTTCTCGGCGGGGACGGCGGTCTCGGTGACGTCGATGTCCCAGACGGCGCCGATCACGGCGACGGCGCATTCAAGATCCTGTCGTTCCAGGGCATCGTCGGCTTCAGCATGGGCTGGGGCTGGGGTGGACTCGTCGCATACCGGAGCCTCGGCTGGGACTGGAACCTCGCCGCGCTCGCAGGTCTCGTCGTCGGCGGGATCTTCCTCTGGATGCTCTGGATCGGGTTCAAGGCGCTGCACGACCTGACCGGCGATGGCAACGTGCACGCCCACGAGACGATCGGACACGAAGGCACCGTCACCGTCGCGATCCCCGAGTCGGGAAGCGGACGCGTGAGGCTCGTCATCGGTCGCCGCCAGCGTGAGTTCCGTGCCGCGAGCCACGGACACGAAATCCCCAGCCGCCGACCGGTTCGAGTCACCGCCGCCCGAGAGGACGGCACCCTCGAAGTCGAACCCGCCTGAGCGATCGCGAGCTTCGATGCTCAACCACTCTTCATTCTCGACACTCCATCCTTCTCTCCGAGCCCCCCATGCCTGAAGACATCAACCTCTCTCCACTGCTCTGGATCGGACTCTTCGCCGCCGGCGGCCTGATCCTCCTCTTCTTCCTGATCTTCGTGGTCAAGCAGTACAAGCGCTGCCCGTCCAACCGGATCCTCGTGATCTACGGACGCGTCGGCGGACAGAAGGCCGCGAAGTGCCTGCACGGTGGCGGCGCCTTCGTCATCCCGCTCATCCAGGACTACGAGTTCCTCTCCCTGGAGCCGCTGGTCATCGAGATCCCGCTGGAAGGCGCCCTCTCGCTCAACAACATCCGCGTCAACGTGCCGAGCACCTTCACCGTCGGCATCT
>CAYZSH010000037.1:2907-16454 GCA_964481025.1 uncultured Isosphaeraceae bacterium | reverse complement strand
GGTCGTTCGCGCCGGGGAACGGCCAGTCCTGCATGTACGGCCAGAACGCCTTGGTGGCGAGCACGTAGGTCTCGCGACGGAACGGCTCCAGCGACGCGCCGACCACCGACTCGACCGAGCCGAGTCCGTACTGGTTGGCGGTGTCGAAGAAGTTGATGCCCTGCTCGTACGCCGTCCGGTGCAGCAGGGCGGCGTGATCGAGGTCACCCTCGTCGAGGGTCAGCCAGGATCCGAATCCGATCTCCGAGACCTGAAGGCCGGAACGACCGAGGCGGCGGTACTTCACGAGGCGGGCTCCCTGTTGTTCACGGCTCCGACGAGCGGCCGCGGCGAAGCGGGAAGTCTACGACACGACGGCATCACAGCATGGCATCATGCGTCGTCCCCCGGCCTTCCTGCCCGAACGCCACCCGTGATCGACGCCGACCTCCTTCTCCGCATCTATGCCGCCGCGGCCTTCCCCATGTGGGATGCCGATGAGGACGCGATCCATCTCTTCCGTCCCGATCCGAGGGCGGTCATCGAGTTCGAGGGCCTGCACGTGCCCCGGCGACTTGAACGGACGCTCCGTCGCGGGCCCTTCGAGCTGACGACCGATCGGGCGTTCGAGCAGGTCCTCGACGAGTGTCATCGAGAGCGACGGGACGGCTGCTGGTGCTCGCCGGAGATGGCGGTCGCCTACCTCGAGCTCCAGGAGCGCGGATTCGCGCACAGCGTCGAGGCGTGGCGGGATGGCGTGCTCGTCGGAGGTCTCTACGGCGTGCATCTCGGCGCCGCGTTCATGGCCGAATCGATGTTCTCCCGGCCGCGGCTCGGAGGCACCGATGCGAGCAAGGTGGTGCTGGTCGAGACGGTTCGCGCCCTTGGTCACGCGGGCTTCGAGGTCTTCGACGTCCAGTTCCAGAACGAGCACATCGAGCAGTTCGGCGTGGTCGAGATTCCGGCCGAGGCCTACCAGGCTCGATTCGAGCGGGCGGCGCTGGTTCCGCGGGACTGGCCGTCGTTCGGCGGTGTGGCCGATCAGTCGGTCGACGGCGGAAACGCCTCGAGCAGCGGTCCGAGGTGACGCTCGTAGCGACGCCATCGTTCGACGGCGCTGGTGTTCATCGGCTTGTTCACCTGATCGCGCGACGGCGTCATGACCGTTCGTCCGGTCGAGTGGAACGACAGGCATCGTTCGTCGAACGGAAGATCGAGGAACTGCAGCAGGGCGCGGATGTGCAATTCCGGTGCGGCCACCAGCGACTCGTAGTCGAGGTCGAACACCGGCACGTCGAGGACGGCCTTCCAATGGGCGGTGAGTCGATCGAAGCGGCGCCGCGCCGCGATCAACCCTTCGAGCGACGTGGACCACGGCATCGCGCTCGGTGACATCGGGTTCAACCGGATCGAGACCAGGTTGTCGAGCGGATTCCGGCGGATGACGATGATCCTCGCCCCGGGAAGCATGCGGGAGACCAACCCGCAGAGTCGGTCGAGCTTGAGCGCCTTGTTCACGACGCGGATCGGCTCGGACGACGATGACCCTTCCGCGGCGTGGGTTCGCCGAACGACATCGCCGAGCATCGCGAGGTACTCGTCGGCGAACTCGTTCAGAGTGGCCGAGTCCGTTCGTTCGATCGCGGTCGGCAGGTCCGTTCCCGATCGATGCATGAGCAGCTGGGCATGCATCTCGAGCTCGTACCGTTCCTGCACTCCCGCGGCATCGGGGTGGGCGCAGATGATCTGCTCCAGCAGGGTGGTTCCGCTGCGTGGCATGCCGACGATGAAGATCGGTCGTTCGTCCGTCCGGGTGCCTCGGGGCAGGGTGCCGACGCGATCCGGCGCGAACGTCCTGATCAGCGCCTCGGTCTCGGACTCGAAGGCGGCGCGATCGAACGGCGTCTCCACGAGCGTGCCGGCGAGCGTCGCGATCTCGAACGCCTCGTCATGGCCGCCGAGCCGGTCGGTGATTCGGGCCAGCTCGTACGCCAGGCCCATGCGCTGACCCGTGGGAAGCGACGTGTTCGCGACCAGTGGTCGGAGTCGGGCGCGAGCCTGTTCCCGATCACCGCGCGCCTCCTCGATGGACGCCAGCATGCCCAGCGCGGTCGCACCGCCACCCGCTCGGACGAAGGCCGCCACCTCCGTGGCCGCCTGGTCCAGCCGGTCGGTGCGAAGCAGGGACTGGACGCGAAGCTGCCGCGCGGGATTGGTGATCTCCGGAGGCGCGTGGCCGATGATCTTCGTGGTCGTCTCGAGCACCGCGTCGAGCAGTCCCAGACCGAACTGGGCCTGTGCGATGGCGAGGAGGACGCTTCCGTGCGGCGTGGCGAGATCGGCCGCCCGTTCCAGCAACGCCAGTCCCACGCCGGACGCGCCCAATCCCAGACAGGCCTGCGCCCGGTCGATCAGGGCCTTGACGTCGGTCGGATCCGACGCGAGCCGGGCCGCCGCGTCGTCGTGGGCGGCGGCGATGGCGTCGGGATCCGGGCCATGAATGTCGGTGGGGTCGGTCATGAGGGCGTCTCGGTTCAGGCTATCGGCCGAGCCGCTCGCGTGGTCCACGGCATGGGGTCGAATCCGGATGGAACGGGCTCCGACCCGCAGACTAGCCTCGCCTCCGGCGTGTCGATCGCGCCCGAGCACGCACGCTCGCGGCATTCGATGCGGCATGTGGTCGCAGGATGCCGGGAGACCGCCGATCTGGAGACTCGATGACCTTCTCGGAACTCACCATCGCGGACGTCGAGGCCATGTTCATGTGGGCCACCATTCTCGGGATGTCGATCCTGACGGCGTCCGGGTTCATCTGGGCCGGACTTCGCACCCGCATCCACGTCATTCGACAGCGGATGTACGGCGTCGAGCCGAAGGTCGCGGACATCACCGCCTACGCGTACCTCGGGGTCATGAAGCTCATCGTGCTGATGTGCTTCCTGATCCCCTGGCTCGCGCTGGTGATCGGGGTGTGAGCCCGGTGAGACCGTCGGTCAGACGTTGAACAGGAAGTGGATCACGTCGCCGTCCCGCACGACGTACTCCTTGCCTTCGCTCCGCAGCTTGCCGGCCTCGCGGATCGACTTCTCGTTCTTGTACTGCTCGAGATCCTCGACGGAATAGCACTCGGCACGGATGAAGCCGCGTTCGAAGTCGCCGTGGATGACGCCCGCCGCCTTCGGGGCGGTGTCGCCCTTGCGGATCGTCCAGGCGCGGATCTCCTTCTCGCCCGCGGTGAAGTAGCTCTGAAGGCCGAGCAGGTCGTACGCCCCGCGGGCGACGACCGCGAGCGCCGGCTCCGCCATGCCGAGCGACTCCAGCATCTCTCGCTTGTCGTTCTCATCGAGTTCGGCGAGTTCGCTCTCGATCTTCGCGCAGACCACGACCACGCCACCGCCGTGCTCCTCGGCGTACTTCCGGACCGCCTCGACCATCGGACCGCTGCCGTCGGCGTGGTCCTCGTCCACGTTGGCGACGTAGAGGATCGGCTTCGCGGTGATGAAGCCGAACGAGCGGACCGCCTTCGCCTCCTCGGGCGTGAGGTCGAGCGTGCGGAGCGGCTGTTCCGCGTCGAGGCACGCCTTGCACTTCTCCAGCACCGAGAGTCGGAACTTCGCCTCCTTGTCGCCGGAGCGTGCCTGACGCTGCGCCTTGTCGAGCGAGCCGTCGATCTGCTCGGCGTCGGCGAGCAGGAGTTCGAGTCCGATGATCTCGATGTCGCGGACCGGATCGACCGAGCCCGAGACGTGGACGATGTCGTCGTCCTCGAAGCAGCGGGTGACCTGCAGGATCGCGTCGACCTCGCGGATGTTCGCGAGGAACTTGTTGCCGAGCCCTTCGCCCTTGCTCGCGCCCTCGACGAGACCGGCGATGTCCACCAGCCGCAGGGCGGCGGGGATGATCTTCTTCGAGTTGATGTGGGCGTTGATCCGGTCGAGGCGTGGATCGGGCACGCTCACCACGCCGACGTTCGGCTCGATCGTGCAGAACGGGTAGTTCTGGGCCTCGATGCCGGCGGCGGTGAGGGCGTTGAAGAGGGTGCTCTTGCCGACGTTCGGCAGGCCGACGATGCCGCATTCCATGAGACGGGGTTCCTGAGGGCTTCGGGGGAATCGAACCGGGAATCCTACTCGCGACCGGTCCCGGGTTGACCGCCGGGCCTCGTGGCCTCATCCTCCAACGATCGCGGTCGGACGAAGGTGTCCGCCTGTCCCGCTCCCTCCCGCCGCCGGAAGTCGAAGCCATGCCGACCATCACCTTCCTCGGACACGCCGCCTTCTCGATCTCCGACGGCGCCCACACCGTGCTGATCGACCCGTTCCTCACCGGCAATCCGCTCGCCGAGGCCGCCGGGATCACCGCCGCGGGCCAGACGCCGACCCACATCGCCCTGACCCACGGTCACGAGGACCACGTGGGGGACGCGATCGAGATCTCCAACCGCTGCGGCGCCCCGATCACCGGCGGATTCGAGCTCTGCAACGTGCTCTCCGGTCACGGGGCGAAGCACGTCGATCCCGCGAACCCGGGCGGCGGCATCCAGACGCCGTTCGGCCGGATCGACCTCGTCTTCGCGTATCACTCGTCGAGTTATCAGGGCGTCTACACCGGCATGCCCGCGGGACTCGTCATCCGCATCGGCGGCAAGGTGATCTACCACGCGGGCGACACCGGCATCTTCGGCGACATGCGGCTCATCGGCGAGATCCACAAGCCCGACGTCGCGATCCTCCCGATCGGCGATCGGTTCACGATGGGGCCCGACGACGCCTCCCGGGCCGCCGAGATGATCGGCGCACCGGTCGCGATCCCGTGCCACTGGAACACCTGGCCCCCGATCGAGCAGGATCCCGCCGACTTCGCTCCCAAGGGCGTCGAGGTGCGCGTGCTGGAGGTCGGGGGCTCGACGACGGTCTGAACCGGGGGATCGACTCCGGTCCTCGCTGTGGCGATCGCCCGCGCAGCGCCGATATGGTGTGGGATCCTCATGCGACCCCCCGTCGGCCAGAGCCAGCACGGTGTCACGCCGTTCCAGGTACGCCTCGTCGTGCTGTGCGGTCTGCTGGCCCTCGTCTTCAGCGGACTGGGCTGGCGACTCTCCCGACTGACCGCGGATGACAAGTGGCTCCTCGACGCCGAAGGTGTCCTCTACCGCTCCGAGTACCTGGCGACCGGTCGCGGATCGATCTTCGATCGGGAGGGGCGACCGCTCGCCGTCGAGGTGCCGAGCTGGAGCTTCGAGGTCCACTACGAGGTCATCAACGACGACTGGGCGATGCGGCAGGGGCGACGCGATGCCCGTCGCGCCGCCGGCGCCGATTGGAGTTCGATCTCCGAGTCGGAGCGATACGCCGCGACTCTCGCGGCATCGGCTCGCTGGGAGAAGGCGGTCGACGAGGTCTGGGCGGCCGTGGTCGCCACCGGACGGATGACCGAGTCCGACGTTCGCGACTACTGCGAGGGGATCCGGTCTGACGTCGGGCGGCTGCGGGAGAGCGTCTGGGCGAATCAGATCCGTCGTCTGGAGAAGGCCTACCCCGGCGAGGCGCTGGCGAGGTTCAAGGAGCAGCCGATCGCCGAGGAGACCGGGCCGCGGGCGTTCCATGAGGTGATCGAGCGACTCGACGAGTCGGCCGCGATTCCACTGATCCGGGCGGTGGATCGACTTGAACTCATGGTCCGCGAGGCGGGCGGCGATCCCACCCGCGATCCCGCGTTCCGGGTCCGGCCGGGGAGTCATCGCGATCGAGGCTGCACCGAGGCCGTCGTGACCCTCGACCGTTCGACGCTCCCCGGCGACCTGCGAAATCAGTCGCCGCTCGCGATCACGGTGCGCGGCGTCGCGTCCACGCTGGTCGGCGGCGTGCGCGACCACGTCACGCGGGAGGACGTCGAACGTCGTCCGTTCTCACGACGCAACCCCGAGACCGGCGCCCTCGAGTTCGACGACACCGGCTATTCGGAGCGTCGTCCGTACGATCTCGTGGGATCCAGCGGGATCGAACTGGAGTTCGATCGACAGCTGCATGGTGCGATCGGCTTCCGCGAGGAGAACCGTGCGTCGGGGGAGGTCGTCGAGGATCGTCCTGCGGTGCGGGGTGATGATCTCACCCTCGCGATCGACGTGAACCTGCAAGCGAGGCTTCGGGCGATCCTCGATCCCGACTTCGGACTCATGCGGTCGCATCAGCGGCAGTACTCGTGGACGCGGGGCGAGCCGAATCGCATGACGCTTCCGAAGGGCACGCCGTTGCAGGGTGCCGCGGTCGTGCTCGACATCCGCTCCGGAGAGGTGCTCGCGGTGGTGTCCACACCCGTCGCCGCGGAGCTGGATCTCGACGAGCGTGACTATCGGCTCATGAACACGTCGGCGGAGGACGCCGCGTCGCTCTCGACCGAGGACCGGAAGCGTCGGCAGGAGCTGATCGATCTCGCGCCGTTCCGCAATCGCGCGATCGCGACCGAGTATCCACCGGGATCGATCGTGAAGCCGCTCATGTACGTCGGCGGGGTTCAGTTCGGGCGACTGCGTCCGGACGAGGTCATCGTCTGCAACGGTCACAACCCACGCAGCGACGATCAGACGGCCAGGCCCCGGTGCTGGGGATGGCGACCCGAGCGCAACCTGTTCACGAAGCACGGAGCCATCGGGCCGATCGAGGCGATCGCCCAGAGTTGCAACGTCTACTTCTACGAACTGGCGTATCGACTCGGCCCCGAACGGGTTCACGAGTGGTACCGGGCATGCGGTCTCGAGGATGCGCCGGGGCCGGGACTCGGCGCCGCGCTGGACGGCACGTTCCGCGATCAGCTCATCGGCGGCGACGTCGATCGCATGATCATCGGCATCGGTCAGGGCCCGGTGGCGTGGACTCCGCTGCAGGCCGCCACCGCGTACGCCCGACTCGCGATGGGCGGGGCGCCGATTCGACCGATCATGGTGCGTGACGAGGATGCGCCGCCGCCGGCCCGCGGGAAGTGGAATTCGGTCGCGGTGCGCACCGCGCTCGACGGAATGCTCGCGTCGGCGACCGACGGCACCGCCGCCCGGGTCACGATCGACGCCGATCGGCATCGCGAGCCGCTGCTCAAGTTCGACGACCTCGGGTCCGCGGCGCCGACGGTCCGGGCGAAGACCGGGACGGCGCAGGTCGCGGGCAAGGCGCCGCATGGCTGGTACGCCGGACTCGTGACGCCCGCCGATGAATCGAGTCCCCGGTACGCATTCGCGGTCATCGTGGAGCACGGGAACTCCGGCGGCGCCGCGGCCGGTCCGGTCGCGAGTCAGCTCATCCGGGCCCTGGCCGCTGAGGGATACCTCGGTCCCCGGGCGCAGAAGGCGTCCAACGCCGTGCCCGTGTCGTGGCAGGATGCCATTCCCCTGACGATCTCGACGTCGTCCGGCAGCGACGCGCCGTGAGCGATCATGGCACCAGCGACGGCCCGGCGACGACGTCCTCGACGCTCGTCTCGGATCCCGCACGACCGGACCGCGAGCCGTTCACGGCCCGTGGACTTCACGAACAGGCGAAGGAACTGCACATCGGCGGCATCCGCTGGTGGAACGTCGGGTGGATCTGCGTCGCGGCGGCGTTGCTGCTCAACATCGTCGGAATCGTCGTGATCGGCACGACCGAGCCGGGGTTCGCCCGCAAGCAGGCGATGTTCGTGCCGATCGGACTCGTCGCCGCCGCGGTCGCCGCGATTCCCGACTATCGCCGGTTCCGACAGTGGGTGCCCGCGCTCTGCATCCTGACGATCATCCTGCTGGTCTTCGTGCTGATCCCGTTCGTGCCCGAGGCGATCGTCCGTCCGCGGAAGGGCGCGCGGCGCTGGATCAACCTCGGCGTGACCGACTTCCAGCCGTCCGAGTTCGCGAAGGTCGTGTGGATGCTCGCGATGGCGAGCTGGTTCCGACTGCGGTGGAACATCCGATCGATTCCCGGATTCCTTCTGCCGTTCGGAATCACTGCGGTGCCGGTGCTGCTCATCCTGCTGGAACCCGACCTCGGGACGGCGCTGCTGTTCGTACCGACGCTCTTCGCGCTGCTCCTCGTGGCGGGCGCCCGGCTCTGGCATCTGGCGCTGGTGGTCGGCGTCGGGGTGCTCGCGGTGTCGAGCGTGCTCTTCGTGCCGTCGGTGCAGGGGCTTCTCAAGTCGCATCAGCAGGACCGGGTGAAGGCGGTCGTCGCGCAGTGGAACGAGGATCCTCGCTACCGCGACGACATCGGCTATCAGGGTTTCAAGGCCATGACGCTGGTGGGGGCGGGCGGTGTGCAGGGCGTCGGTCGCGACCACGCCTCGACCCTCGTCCGCTACAACCACCTCCCCGAGGAGCACAACGACATGGTGTTCGCGGTGATCACCTGCCGCTGGGGCTTCCTTGGTGGTCTGGTGGTCTGGGGACTCTTCGCGGCCCTCGGTCTCGGGGGCTATCTCGTCTCCGCGTTCGCCCGCGACACGGTCGGCCGGGTGCTCGCGGCGGGACTGGTGACGATGCTGCTCGTTCAGATGGTCATCAACACCGGCATGACGATCGGCCTGCTCCCGATCACCGGCATGACGCTGCCGTTCGTGAGTGCCGGCGGATCGAGCCTCGTGACCGCATGGATGACGATCGGTCTCATCCTGAACGTGGCGCTTCGGCGTCCGCGGCGGATGGAGCGGGGGTAGGGACTTCGAGATTCGGGATCGAGGGGATTTGGACCTGGGCGTTCCCTTTGGGATTCGCCGGTTGTGGTAGACAGCGTGCATGGTTGATGACGCGTTCGAGAGCGTGCCGGAGTCGTTTCTCGCCGAGGCGGAGGCGATGGGGCTGGCGTTCGATTCCGGGGATCTCGATCGGCTTCGCGGGTACCTGCGGCTGCTCTACGACGCCAACCAGCGGATGAATCTGACCGCCATCCGCGATCCCGCCGAGGCGTGGTCCCGGCACGTCCTCGACAGTCTGACGCTGCTGCCGTGGGTCGCCGCGACCATCGAGCGGGCCGAGTCGGAAGGGCGGTCGGCATCGCTCATCGACGTGGGCTCCGGTGGTGGCCTGCCCGGACTCGTCCTCGCCTGCGTGCAGCCGGAACTTCGGATCGTGCTGGTCGAGGCGACCGGCAAGAAGGCCCGGTTCCTTGCGCAGGCTTCGGCCGCGCTGGGACTCGATCGGGTCGAGGTGCTGCCGCAGCGAGCGGAGGAGGTCGGGCGTGATCCGCGACACCGCGAGACGCACGATCTCGTCACCAGCCGCGCGGTCGGCGCCTTGAACGTCCTCGCCGAGTACCTGGTCCCGCTCGCCCGACCCGACGCGACGATCCTCGCGATCAAGGGTGCGAAGGCCGAGGAGGAGATCACCGAGGCGAAGCAGGCGCTCTACAAGTTGCACACGCAGGTGCTCGAGGTCGTCCCCACCCCGACCGGACGGGTCGTGGTCATGACGAAGACCCGGTCGACCCCAAAGGCCTACCCTCGCCGAGTCGGCGAACCGAAGCGCCAACCCCTCACCTGATCTCCTGCTCACCTGCTCACCTGCTCTCCTGCCCTCAAGACAATGCTCCCCCCCGTCGCCAATCTCCTCACCTCCGACGGCCCGATCGCGCGTCGGCTGCCCGGCTTCGAGCCGCGGCCGCAGCAGATCGAGATGGCGACCGCGGTCGAGCGGGCGCTGGCGGGAAACGAGCGGCTCTTCGTCGAGGCGGGGACCGGCACCGGCAAGAGTTTCGCGTATCTCCTGCCCGCGATCGCGCGGCTGCTCGCGAAGCGGGAGGAGAAGATCGTCATCTGCACGCACACCATCAGTCTGCAGGAGCAGTTGATGGAGAAGGACCTGCCGCTGCTTCGCGCGGTGGTGCCCGACGAATTCACCGCGGTGCTGGTGAAGGGGCGCGCGAACTACCTCTCGAAGCGGCGACTCCGACTCGCGGTCGAGCGGGAGACGCGGCTCCTCGCGGATGACGCCGAGCGGCAGTCGCTCCAGCAGATCGAGAAGTGGGCGGCCCGCACCGACGACGGCACCCGGGCGACGCTCCCGCAGCTGACACGGGACGGCGTGTGGGACCACGTGCAGAGCGAGAGCAGCAACTGTCTCGGTCGTCGTTGTCCGACGCACGACGAGTGCTTCTACCAGCGGGCGCGACGCCGCATGGAGAACGCCGATCTGCTCGTCTGCAACCACGCGGTCTTCTTCAGCGATCTCGCCCTTCGCATCCGCGGCGCCGGCTTCCTGCCACCGTACCGGCACGTCATTCTCGACGAGGCGCACACCGTCGAGGACGTCGCCGCCGAGCACTTCGGGCTTCGCATCTCCGAAGGCCGGGTGCGACATCTCCTGCGGATGATCCTGAGCGATCGGACGAATCGTGGCGTGCTCGCGAGTCTCTCGGTCGGGGCCGACGCCGACGGACTCGTGCACGAGGCGATCGCGGCACGACAGCGGGCCGAGACCGCGGCGAACGCGTTCTTCGACGATCTCGCCGCGTGGCGGGCGCATGCGACCAACTCGTCGGGCCGCATGGCCGAGCCGGGCGTGGTCGACAATCCGCTGACCCCGGCGATGAAGGCGTTGTCGTCGAGCCTCAAGGTCCTGCGGACGCGGGTGTCGGAAGAGTCCGAGGAGATGGAACTCGGATCGCTCGCGGCGCGGGCCGCGGAGATCGGCGAGGCGACGTCGATGCTGGTCGAACAGGGCATCCAGGGATGCGTCTACTGGGTCGATGCGATGCCCGGACGTCGTGGCCGCGAACGCGGCTCGGTGACGATCGCGTGCGCCGCGGTCGACGTCGGCCCGATCCTTCGCGAGCATCTCTTCGGCCGCGAGGGTGCCGTCATCTGCACGAGCGCGACGCTCGCAACCGGCCCCGACGACTTCTCCCTCGCGACGTCACGACTGGGGGCCGAGGATCCGCCGACGCTGCAGGTCGGGTCGCCGTTCGACTTCGCGCGTCAGATGCGGGTGCTCGTCGATCCGCACATGCCGGAGCCCCGCGATCCCCAGTATCAGGATCGACTCGCCGATCGCATCGTCGAGCAGGTGCGGGCGACCGATGGTGGCGCGTTCGTGCTCTTCACGAGCAACGCGGCGATGACCGAGGCGGCGGCCCGATGTCGCAGCCGACTCACCGAGCACGGCCATCAGGTGCTGGTGCAGAAGGAGACGGGACCGCGATCGCTGGTGCTGCAGCGGTTCCGCGACGACGACCGGTCGGTGCTCTTCGGGGTGTCGACTTTCTGGCAGGGGGTCGACGTCCGCGGCCGTGGCCTTCGCAACGTCATCATCACTCGACTCCCGTTCGACGTACCGGACCGTCCGATCGTGCAGGCTCGGCATGAGATGATCGAGGCCCGCGGCGGCAAGCCGTTCTTCGAGGATCAGGTGCCGCGGGCGGTCATTCGCTTCAAGCAGGGCGTCGGGCGACTCATCCGCTCGAGCGAGGACGAAGGCAGGGTCGTGATCCTCGATCCCCGGATCGTGACCAAGGGCTACGGTCGGGCGTTCCAGGCCGCGTTGCCCGAGGGCGTCGAGATCGAGCCGCTGGAGCCGCCGGTGGCATCGATGGACGACTGCGACACCTGTGATGACTTGGGCGTCGCCGACGAGCCGTCGTACGAGATCGACTTCCCCGGTGGTTTCGATGCGCTCGATTGATCGCCGTACGGAAACGAGACAGGCCCCGGCACCGAGTGCCGAGGCCTGTCGTTCCTCTGGTTGAATGGTCCCGGAGTCAGCGGTCGCGACGACGTCGCACGAGACCGAGTCCGCCGAGCGCCGCGATCGCACCGACGCCGGGCACTGCGGGTGTCGAGCCTTGGACGGTGTAGTTGAGGAAGGTGCCGGCGTAGGACGTGGCGCCCCATCCGGTGCTCGGGGCGTTCGCGGTCGAAAGGTGATCGACCCCGGAGTCGCCGGAGCCGCCGCCAGTCGAGATCACGTCGAAGGCGAAGGTGTCGCCGATCGAGAGGCCGAGGTCGGCCAACGCCACCGAGAACCGCTGGTGGCCGCTGCTGTGTCCGGAATCGTCGCCGGTGATGCCACCGGTTTCGCTCCACTCGCTGCCGTAGGTCCACACCTGGCCACCGACGCCGGATCCACCATCGTCCGCCCACGTGCCGATCCACGAATCGATGTCGCGGAACCAGTCGATCGGACGACCCCAGCCGTTGGAGTTGCTGCCGCCGGCGGCGGAGTCGATCGCGACGCAGTACTTGCCCCAGTTCGTCGAATCCAGGTCGGCGCCGACAAGGATGTCGAAGAACAGGTGGGTGTCGGAGTTGGTGACCGTCACCGACATGATGTCGAGGTTGGACAGTCCGGGATCGAACATGTCGCCCGTCGCGTCGGTGAAGACGTCGGCGGATGCGAAGGGAGCGATCGTCAACGTCGCGACGACCACGGAAGCACAACAACGCATGTCTCTGGTCTCCTTCTGAAAGGGGAATCGCGTGACCGGTCGCAGGGTGGGGGTGCCCTGTGGGAAAGACCGGACATGTGGATCCTGCCACAGGCCGGCGATCAATGCAACAGAATTTCCAGCGACCAGGATTCCGCTGGCGGAAACCCGCGGAGGGAGGACGGCGGGGGGTCGGATAACTCGCTGAGCGGCGGTTCAGGAATCGCCGATTCCAGCGTCGGTGGTCCCCCTCCCGGGCCGAACCAACGCGGGGAGCAGCACCAGCGTCGACACGAGGCAGCAGAGGCTTCCGACCGCCATCACGACGCCAAGGCTCTCGAGCCCGCGATGCCGGGCGAAGACGAGCGACCCGAATCCGATTCCGGTCGTCACCGCGGTGAGGATGACCGCGCGACGGGTGGCGTCGAGGTCCGTGACGCCGTCGCCGGTCTCGTCGAGTCGATGCAGGAGGTGGATCGCGCTGTCCACCCCGAGCCCGATGAGGATCGGGATCGCGAAGAAGTTCGCGACGTTGAGATGCACGCCGAGCAGGGTGACGATGCCGATCGTCCAGAGCAGACCGACCGCGAGCACCGTCATCACCACGAACGTCCGCCGCACGCGTCGGAAGTCGAGCCAGACGAGCCCGGCGACGAGCACCGTCGCGAGCATCGCCATGTCGAGGAACGACCGGCGCATGTCGCGAAGCGACTCGTACTGCGTGATCGGCACGCCGGTGACGTCGGGGTCGATCGCGCGGATCGCCGCGACGAACCGGGCCATCGGCTCCGGCGACCAGATGTCCTCGGCGGGCACGAGCGACACCATGAAGCGTCCGTTCGGCGACATGAGCCGGTCACGCACCGCCGGCGGCAACGCACCGCGAAGATCGCTCTCGGCGCCGATGCGGAGATCTCGCGCCGCCCGACCGGCGCGATTCCGTGCGGCGTCGAGACGTCGGGTGGTGTCTTCGGGCTCGCGGGCGGCCGTCTCGGCGAGCGACGCCAGTCGGACCGCGACCGCGTCGAGATCGGCGGCCGCGTCGGCGTCCGCCCCGCGGGCGAGCGTGGCGAGTCTCGCGGTGACACGGGCGGCGGCATGCAGCGAATCCGCCGTGACCACGGTCCCGGTCCCGGTCCCGGTCCCGGTCTCCGTCTTCGACTCGGAATCGACGTTCGCCGGCGAGGTTCGAGA
>CAYZSH010000037.1:0-2807 GCA_964481025.1 uncultured Isosphaeraceae bacterium | reverse complement strand
CGGTCCCGGTCTCCGTCTTCGACTCGGAATCGACGTTCGCCGGCGAGGTTCGAGACGCGAAGGCCGCGAGAAGTTCCGCCCGTGCCGGCGTCGGGGGCGGGACCAGGTCGAGCACGCTTCGGATCGTGCCGATCTCCGGTCGCGTCGCCGCCGCCGCGACGAGCGTCTGCACCTCGTCGATCGAGTCGCGCGTCGATGCGGCGAACCACGACGCGCTCGTCGAGTCCGCGAGGACCCGACGTTCCCAATCGACGCTGTCGAGGCCGTCGGCCTGCAGCTCGAGCAGGTTGTCCTCGAAACGGGCGTCGCGGGCGACGACCACGCCGAGCGTGATCGACCCGAGTGCGGCGATGACGAGGATGGTGGTCGCCACGGCGGGGTGACGCGGTCGGGCGGGGACGGATGCCCCGGAGCGGTGCGGAGACGGTGCCGGTGGTTCCTCGCGACCTCGTTCGGTGATGACGAGCAGGGCGGGGAGCACGACGTTCATCGCGATCACGCAGAACAGGAGTCCGACGCCCGCGATCACCCCGAGCTCCCGCAGGCCACCGAAGTCGGTCGCGAGGGCGAGGAGGAAGACGCCCGCGCTGGTCGCGGCCCCGAACACGTTGCCACGGCCCGCGGTCGCGATCGTCTCCCGCACCGCTCGCTCGATCGTGCCGCCGCCCGACCGGCACGCCTGCCAGCGGGTCACGACGTGCACGCCGTAGTCCAGTCCGACGCCGACGAGCACCAGCATGAACACGATCGACAGCAGGTTCAGTCGGCCGACAAGGAGCGTCGCGGCACCGTACGTCCAACCGAACGCGATCGCGAACGCGACGACCATGAGCAGCGGACGCCGCCAGCCGTGGAAGGTGCGGACGAAGATCAGGGCGATGATCGCGAGGGCGGCCGCGGCGCAGCGGGTCATGTCCGCGTCGCTCGTCGCGAGTTCGTCGGCCTGCAGGACCGGCTTGCCGGTGACGCCGATCTCGACGCCGGGGTGTTCGGCGGCGACCTCGTCGATCACCGTTCGAATCGCCGCGAGCGGCTCGGCGATCGCGGCGAGCGAGCCGAACTCCTTTCGGGGCAGGATCTCGATGAAGCGGAGCGTGCCGCCGGGGTTCGCGAGCAGGGTGTCGCCGTCATCGGCGCCGAGTCGCACGGGATCCGCGGGAAGCGTCGGATCGTCGCCCGCCGCGCCGGCGATCGCGCCGAGCAGCACCAGACCGCTTGCGCCAAGGTCTCGTCGGGCGTCGTCGGAGAGCGTGAGCGCGGCCGGTTCGGTGAGACGACGAAGACGCTCGACACCCGCATCGAGGATCGCCGGAGTCGTCGCGTCGCCCGCGAGGAGGGCGAGGCCGTCGGCGGCATCGACGAGTGACTGAAGTTCGGGTTCCGGCATCGCCCAGGGCGCGAGTCGCCAGCGATCGCCGGCCGAGATCCAGCCGTGGATCTCGGGCAGGTCGGTCCGGTCCTCCAGTCGCCTCACGATCTTGTGGACGACGTCGGTCGCGGCCTCGTCGGTCGACGCATCGACGACCACCGCGATCCGCTCGAGGTCGCCGAACTCGGCGAGCCATGCCTCGAAGCCGGCCATGAACGGTCGTTCCGGGGCGATCAGGTGATTCGTGTCCGCGTCGAGCACCAGTCGGGTGCCGGCCAGCCATCCGCCCGTCAACGCCATGATCACGGCGATCAGCACCACGGCACCGGGTCGAGACAGGATCAGACGTCCGATCATGCTTGGGCCGGGGGCGGCGAATGTCGTCCGAGGGCTCGCCACGGTCGTGGAACTCCGGATCCGGAAAGGAGTCTGCGATTATCTCCGGATTCCGGTGTCCGAGCCGTAAGATCGAGCCATCCTCTCCGGAAGGGGTCGGTGCCGCTTGATCCGACCCCGGCCTTCGGGGGGGCGGGACGGCCCGAGGAGTCATTCGAAGACATGTCCACCAGGTTCGACATTCGTCCCATCGCCGGTCGCGGGCTGACTGCGGCCCTGTGTCTCGGACTGTCATCGGCCGCGCTCGCCGACCCGCCGTCGGTCGCTCGTCGCTGGAACGATCTGCTGCTCGAGTCGATCCGGAACGATCGCGCCCGTCCGGTCGTCCACGCCCGCAACCTCTTCCACATCTCCGCGGCGATGTGGGATGCCTGGGCGGTGTTCGAGGACGGCCCGACGCCCTGGCTCGTCGATGACGAGGTCGTGCCCGCGAAGGACGTGACCACCGCCCGCGAGCAGGCGATGTCGTACGCGGCGTACAACATGCTGCGTCAGCGATTCGATGACTCGCCCGGCTTCGACGAGATGTCGCCGCAGTACGACGCCCTCATGATCGAACTCGGACTCGATCCCGCGTTCGGCGGCACGACGGGCGACGACCCTCGCGCGGTCGGCAATCGCATCGCCGGGCAGTACGTCTTCTTCGGCTACTTCGACGGCTCGAACGAGATCGTCGATTACGCGAACCAGTGGTACGCCCCGATCAACGAACCGCTCCTGCCGCCCGAACCCGGCACCAACGGCATCGAGTTTCCGCAGCGCTGGCAGCCGCTCGCGCTCGACTACTTCGTCGATCAGTCGGGCAACACCGAGATCAACGGCTATCCGCCGTTCCTCGGTCCCGAGTGGGGGAAGGTGACGCCGTTCTCGCTGCGTGCGGACCAGCGGAACGACTACACGCGGGACGGGTTCCCGTACATGGTCTACGTCGATCCCGGCGAACCACCGCGACTCGGCACCGATCGGGAGGACTTCTTCCTGGAGGGCTTCGAGCAGGTGCTGCACTGGTCGGCGCATCTGGATCCGATCGACGGCGTGATGG
>CAYZSH010000036.1:0-16465 GCA_964481025.1 uncultured Isosphaeraceae bacterium | reverse complement strand
GGCGCGGGCGGCGGCGGCATGATGAGCCACGGCACGCTCGCGACGCGGCGGATGGCGTCCTTCATTCCCGACGCCGATGTCGTCGTCACTGGCCACACGCACGACTCGTGGCTCGTGACGCTCGCACGCGAACGCCTCGGGGCGACGGGCCGCGTCTACCTCGACGAGCAGCACCACCTGAAGACGCCGAGCTACAAGGAGGAGTACCAGGACGGCTACGACGGCTGGCACGTCGAGCGGGGCGCACCGCCGAAGCCGATCGGAGCGTGGTGGATGCGGCTGTATTGGGCGGAACCGTCGCGCCGCCTCGGCGTCGACTTCCAGCGGGCCGCGTGATGCACGTCGATCCGCTCGAGCGTCTCGACGAGTTCCGGCCGCACGACGGCCCGGTGATCGACCTGCCGACGGTGTCGATCGTGATCGTCGATTCGAGGACCGACGAGTCGAATCGACAGCGGCTGCAGCGGATCAGCCGATGGCACTGCCGGTTTCTGCGGCCCGCCGCCGAGTTGTGGTTCACCGGGTTCGATCCCGAACTTGATCACGTCGAGTGGCGGCGGATCGAGCCGTGGGAGCGGTTTCCACTCGACTACTCGATGTGGTGCCTGACGCAGCTCGGCTATGAGATCGAGACCGAGCACGTCCTGATCGCGCAATGGGACGGATTCGCGCTGAATGCCGAACATTGGAAGCCCGAGTTCCTGTCGTGCGACTACATCGGCCCGCCGACATGGAACGGACGCCGGTTCACCGACCACCCGCGACGGCGCAACCGAGGCGACAAGGTTGGCAACGGCGGCTTCTGCATGCGGTCGCGCCGCATGTGCCTCGCGACTGCCGCGATCGCGGACGAACGCCATCCCGAGGCGCGTTGGGAAGACGCGTACATCTGCCTCACGCTGCGGCAGGAACTTGAGCAGCGGCGGCTGCGATTCGCATCCGAGGAAGTCGGTTGGCAGTGGGGGCAAAACTTCCACGAGGACAAGCCGGTCGCCGCGCGATTTGGGTTTCATGGCCCGTCGCTGCTCCCGCACGTCAAGTCGTATCTCGAATCGAGGTGGCTATGCGCTGGGTGACCTGTTTCGCGTGCCGCAGCGACTCCGGCGAATCGGTCGACATGCTCAAGGTCGCGGTGCTGACGGCGATCCGCAACACCTCGATGCACCCGACGGTCGTGCTCGACGATCCGGTCGGCGGCGTCGCGTTCTGGCTGCGCGAGCGAGGCGTCGAGACGGTGCCGTGGCGGTCGCGTTGGGCGGATCGGATCGACGAGATCAAGGGCGACCACGACCGCCAGCGGCTCTGCTCCGCCTTCGGGCCTGGCACCATGCTGCGACTCGAGATCGCCGACATCGCCGCGTCGGCCGGATGGCGCGACGAGCGGCTGCTCTACACCGACCACGACGTGTGGTTCAGGTCGTGCCCGATCGGACACATCGGGGACGTCGCGCCGCTTGGTGCCTGTCAGGAGTCGCGTGGCGTCTCGCGGATGTTCAACGCTGGCGTGCTGGCGATCTCGCTGCCGGCGATGCGTGCGATCTGGCCCGCGATGCGTGATTGGGTGGATCGCGAGCTGCCGACGCTCCTGTCGCGTCGAGCGACCAACTCGGGCTTCGATCAGGCCACGCTGAATCGGTTCTTTCGGGAGACGTGGCAACCGATGCCGCAGGTGCTGAACGCGATGCCGTGGTGGGGCGACGAGACCTACGACGCTGGGGTCATCGTCCACATCCACGGCGCGAAGCCGTCGCACCGGGCGATGGTGCGAGACGGCACGCTGCCCGCGACGATGAGGATGAGCACCGCCGGAGCGTACCTGCGAGCGTGCGAGGACTGGGAGCGGTTGCGGGACGAGCTGCTCGGCGATTGACCTCCGCGCCGAGATTCGCGCCGGCTGCGAACCTCACCTCGCCGCGGCAAGCGCGGCAGCCCGGATGAAGCCCGAGACCGTCGTCCGGTTCGCCTTCGCCGCCTTCACGATCGCCGCGTGCTCCGCGGCGGAGACGCGCAGCGGGATCGCCATCGTCCGCGGGTTCGCGGTCGGCGGGCGGCCTCGTTTGGGGGCGGCGGGCGGCGTCACGGGGCGGGAGTGTACCAGTGACGACATCATGTCACAGCGCGTTCGCGCTATACGAGATTGGGAACTGTTCCCCGTGGAAAAACCCGGACCCGCGGGTAGTCTTCTGGTATGGACGACACGACCGGGGATCGCATCACCCTGTACGCTGACCACCTGACCCGCGCGATCGAGGAGGGCTCCGCCACGCTTCGCGCCATGCGGGATCTCGCCGGGATCCACGGTCTCAGCGATGGGGAGGTCCGGGCCGCACACTGCATGGTCGCCGCGTCGATGCTGTCGCACGCGGCGGCAGACGGCGAAGTCGACGAGGAGGAGGCGGAGCATCTGTCCAGGGCGTTCGCGCTGTTACGCCTAGCGGGCTGGTCGCCCGCGTAGTCCGAGGGCAAGTCGTGCAACAGATCAGGGAGACACTGACATCGTGGATCGAGGACGCGGTCGAGAGGCTGCGTCAGGATCCGACCAACGCCGAGCGCGCCGCACGCATCGTCGAGCGGTACCTCGCCGAGGCCGGGATCGAGTCCGTCGACGACCTCCGAGCGCCGGGCCTGATGGCCTGGCTCCGTCGCGAGGCGCAGGCGAAGGCACCTCGCACGGTGCGGAACGAACTCGCCGCCGTTCGGCAGTGGAGCCGGTTCCTGGAGGCGTCCGGCGAGGTCGAGCGGGCACCGTTCGAGTCGGTCAAGGTCGCGAGATGCGACAGCGACGACGGCTGCGACGCGATCACCGACGAGCAGGCCGAGGCGCTGCTCAGGAACGCGCGGGAGGAGTGCTGGCACGACCGCTGGCAGATCCGAGCAAACGCACCCGCGAGGCTCGCCGCGTACCACCTCATGCTCGACTGCGGCCTTCGCATTGGCGAGGTCCGGGCGCAGCGGTGGGACGATGTCGATCTCGCGAGCCGCACCATGCGGATCACGCGCGACAAGTCGAAGCGACGCGACACGATCCCGCTGCCGTCGCGCGTCGTCGCGGTGCTGCGGTGGCTCCGCCGCGTGCAGGAGGCGGAGGGCGTCGAACTGGATCGCGTTGTGCCGAGCGGCCCGAACGCGAAAAAGATGCGCGACGATCTCGATCGCGTCGGCTGCCGCGGCGAAGCGGGGCGGTTCCATCGCTTGCGGAAGCACGCGATCACGAGCCGCGCGATGCAGGGCTGGGACATGTGGCGACTGACCAAGTGGGCTCGCCACCGCGACCCGAAGACCACGATGCGGTACGTCCGGCCGACCACCGACGACCTCCGCGGCATCGCGGGGTAGTCGCGGAATCGCCTTGTTTCATAGGGGTTTTCGCGCCTTCGCCGTAAGAAATCGTGCCATCGGTTCCTGACAGGCGCGAGAGTTATCCACAAGGTTCTTGGCCGCCGAACGGGGCGATTTGACGGTATACATCGGCCCGGTACATTGCCCGTTGTCCGGGCTGACTGAGGAAGCCCACCCGATCAGGGTTCGAGTCCCGTGGGTGGCTTGCCTCGGCAGCCCTCGAAATCGAGGGTGCCATGCTGCGACGGATTGCAGAGGTGCTCGCCGCCATCTGGGCGGCCCTGAGCGCCTCGACTGACCACGGCTACATCTTGCACGACGGGGCTGAACGACGCGACACCTCCGAGGGGTCTCGCTGATGGTCGCCTTACCTAGTCCCCCCGGACGGCCTCCCGTCGGCGGCAACGCCGGCGGTGAGGCTTCGCCTCCTCTCCCCGGTGCCGCCCCCACCGCGGCGGTGCCGGGTTTCCCCTCGGCGGCCTTGAGCCCGGCCGCGTCGGGTGCTCCAGCGGCGGGGGCGGCTTCGGCCGCTCCTGCCGTGGGGGCGTGGCTCGCCATATCCGCACACGCGGTCGAGGTGCTGGAGCGAGCCGGCCACGACACCATCCCGCACCGCATCCGAGCGATCCAGATGATCGTCGAGCGGAGCCGAGCGCTCGACGACCCCAGCGACGCCGACCTGATGCAGGTCGTCGCCGGCGTCCTCCTCGAACTCGCCCTCGAGGTGCAGATCGCTGCGGTGGGGGTGTCGGATGAGTGAGCACCACTCCACCAGCACCGCGGACAACCTCCGGCGAGCCTGCTACCTGATCGAGGATCTGGTCAGGGCCATCGGGGACGAGGCCTCCGCGATCGATGCGGGGCACCCCAGCCGGTTTCGCCTCGACACCCTGATGCGGGCATACGGCGTTTTGCCGTACGCGGCGGAGTTCGTCGCGTCGGTGCCTGAGGGTGCCAGCACGACCGAACTGATCGCGCTCGCATCGGAGTTCAAACCTTTTGAAGGTTTGGGCGGATGACCCGCGACCTCGACACCGCGATCGTCGCCGCGATCGACGCCGGCAACGACCGCCGCATGGCGATCCTCGACTGGTTCGCGGCGCAGCAGATCGCCTGCACGCTGCCGCAGTTCTACGCGGCGATCAACCGCCTCCTCGCCGACGGCGTCATCGAGCGCAGCGGCGAGAAGCGTGGCACCCGCTACCGGCTCGCGCAGGCGGAGGGCTCGGCATGACGCCGCGCGCCACCATCATCGAAGGCGATTGCATTGACGGCCTGCGGTCGCTGCCCGACGCGAGCGTCCATTGTTGCGTGACGAGCCCGCCGTACTGGGGCCTGCGTGACTACGGCCACGACGGGCAGATCGGGCTGGAGCCGACGCCGGAAGCCTACGTCGCTCGCATGGTCGAAGTGTTCCGCGAGGTGCGAAGAGTGCTGCGGGATGACGGGACGGTGTGGCTGAATTTGGGGGATAGTTATGCGAGCGGCGGGCTTGGCGCAGGCAGCGGAAAGCAGTTGACCAACGCTGGCGCAGCGATGCCGCCACGTAAAGCGCCAGATGGCTTCAAGCCCAAAGACCTCGTTGGCATCCCGTGGCGTGTCGCCTTCGCCTTGCAGGCGGACGGCTGGTGGCTGCGGCAGGACATCATCTGGCACAAGCCAAACCCGATGCCGGAGAGCGTGCGGGACCGCTGCACGAAGGCGCATGAGTATGTGTTCCTGCTCACGAAGTCGCAGCGGTACTACTACGACGCGGAGGCGATCAAGGTTGACGCTTCGTCAGCAACGATTGAAAGAAACAAGCACGGATATAACGGCGCGTTTAAGGGGCAGTTTCGCGGAACTCCAGGTGAGGAGCGGTTTCAAGATGGCAGGCCAATCGAAGCGCCTGAGTTTTGCAAGGATGGGAAAGCCAACCGCCGCTCTGTCTGGACGATCACGACGAAGCCCTACAGCGGCGCACACTTCGCGGTGATGCCGCCCGATCTGGTCGAGCCGTGCATCAAGGCGGGCACCAGCGAGCGCGGGTGCTGCCCGGAGTGCGGCGCGCCGTGGGAGCGGGTGGTGGAGCGGGGCGAGACCGACTATGCGAGGCTCACGCGCGACGCGTCGTGGACGCAGATGGACGCAGCGGCGCTTGAGCGAGGCGTGATCACGAAGGCCGGCGAAGGCGGTCAGACGCGGAAGCCGAACGGCACGGTGCCGAGTCTGCGGGCAGCGACTGTCGTGTCGGAGCGATGGCAGCCGGGATGCGAATGCGTGCGTCACGCGGTCGAGTGCGATCTCGACGAAGACTGCCAGTGCCAGCCTCGACACGACGAGCCGGTGCCATGCACCGTGCTTGACCCGTTCGCAGGCAGCGGCACGACGATCGCGGTCGCGCTGCGGCACGGGCGGAGCGGCGTCGGGTGCGAGCTCAACCCGGAGTACGTCCGGCTCGCCAACGAGCGAATCGACTCCGTTCGCGGCGAGGCCGCCCTGTTCATGGCGGAGGGCTCGGCATGACGGTCGCACACCGGCTCATCCTGCGTGCCATCCGCGACGGCAAGCGCACGAAGCCGCAGATCGAGAAGCACATCGCGCACTGGGTCGGGCGCGACGAGGTCAGGCTCGTGGACTTCAAGGTGCTGGTCGCACCGCTCGTCGAGGCAGGCCTCGTCAAGCCACTACGCCACGGGCGATACGAGGCGGTGCGATGACGCACGACATCGCCATCGACGCGGCGATCCGCGGACTCTCGCTCGCGCGAAAGGTCTTGGAGGGTTCGCGATCCGATCTCGATGTGCTGTCGGCACGACGAGCATCGACGCAGGACGCCGCGCTCGCACAACGCCTCGCCGACGAGGCACGCGCGACGCTTGCGGAGATTCGCGGGTTCATCGCCGACGCGCCCGTCGTCGTCACGCAGGTCTGCGGGCGAAGCGAACTCGACTACCTCGCATCTCGACTGATGGAGCGACACCCATGACCGAAGACGAATACAGATCGGACCCGCGTCCGTCGATCACGCAGCTTGCGAAGCTCGACCGGATGACGCCGGCGCACGCCCGCATCGAGTGGGAGAAGCCGCCGAGCAAGAGCATGCAGTTCGGCACGGCGTTCCACGCACTCGTGCTGGAGCCGGGCCGCTTCGACGAGCTCGTCACGGTCGCTCCGGCACCGATCAACCCTCGCACCGGCGAGCCGTACGGCGTCGGCACCAAGGCGCACGACGAGTGGCTTGCCGATAACGCGGTGCCGGGGAAGACGCTGATAACGACCGTGCAGCACGAGGCGATGCAAGCGATGGCCGACTCCGTCTCGCGTCTGGACATTGCGTCGCTGCTGACCTTGGACGCGTCGTACCTCGTCATCGAGCAGCCGGTGTTCGGCAGCCTGATGGGCGTGGAGTGCAAGGGCCGGCCCGACTTGCGGTGCTGGGCGAACCTCGGCTCGTTCTCGCCGCTGATCCTTGACCTGAAGACCACGAGCGGGAAGGCGACGGAGGAAGAGTTCCAGCGTTCGATGGTGGAGTACGGCTACGGATTCCAGGCGGCCGGCTACTCGATGTTGGCGGCGCAGCACGACGGGTTCGAGTACCGCCAGTTCGTGTTCGTGGTGGCTGAAACGCAGCCGCCATACGGCGCGGCTGCGTTTCGTCTCGATCCGGGGGTCATCGACTGGTATCGGCACCGAGTTCTTTCGGCGGCAGCCACGTGGCCAAGTTGCCGAGGCGGTGAGTTGCGGTGCCACCCGACAAGAACACAGGACATCCGAATGCCCCGATGGCACGAGTCCTCGCGGGCCTCGACAGGAGACAACACATGACCGGGCTCGACTCGATCGTCTCAGGACGCGTCTCGCGTCCTCGCCGGGTGCTGCTGTACGGCACGCACGGCATCGGAAAGACCACGCTCGGCGCGGGCACCGACTCGCCGATCTTCATCCAGACCGAGGACGGGCTCGCGGAGATCGACGCACCGCGATTCCCGCTGGCATCGAGCTTCGACGGGGTGCTTCAGGCGCTGCATGCACTCGCCACGCAGCCGCACGAGTTCGGCACCGTCGTGATCGACTCGGCTGACTGGCTCGAGCGGCTCATCTGGCAGGACGTCGCACGCGACGAGCGGGTGCCGTCGATCGACGCGATCCCCTACGGCAAGGGCTTCGGCATCGCACGCGACCGCTACAAGCACGTCCTCGACCTGCTCGACGGGCTGCGGAACGACCGAGGGATGGGCGTGCTGCTGATCGCCCACGCGGCGATCGAGCGGTTCCAGAATCCCGAAACGGATCCGTACGACAGGTTCGCTCCGAAGCTCCACAAGCACGCGAGCGCCCTGGTGCAGGAGTGGTGCGACGAGGTGCTGTTCTGCTCGTACCGCGTGATGACGCGGACGAGCGGCGAAGGCCTGAACAAGCGGACGAAAGGCATCGGCAGCGGCGAGCGGACGATCCACGCCGCCGAGCGTCCCGGCCACGTCGCGAAGAGCCGATGCGGGCTGCCCGCCGAGATCCAGTTCGACCCTGACCTGATCGCCGCGATCGTGCGCGGCGACGCCATCTTATTCGAGGAGTAGACATGCCAGACATTTCAGGATTCGACTTCGACCCGACGACCATCGAGCCGCAGCGGCCGATGGAGCCGGTCCCCGCGGGCCCGCACAGCGTCGTGATCACCGAGACGGAGCTTCGCGAGACGAAGGCCGGCAACGGCACCTACCTGCAGATCACGATGGAGATCGTCGGCGGCGAGCACGCCGGGCGAAGGCTCTGGGACAACATCAATCTTCGCCACCCGAACGAGCAGGCGGTCGAGATCGGGCGTCGGCGGCTCTCCACGATCTGCCGCATCCTCGGAATCGACCGCCTTCCGAACACCGAGATGCTGCACGGCAAGGCGCTCGTTGCGATCGTCGCGCACAAGCTCTACGAGGGTTCAATGCGGGCCGAGGTGAAGGGCTACTCGGCGAGCGCTGCGCCCGCGGCACCGAAGCGGATCGAGTCTGCGGCGGCTCCGGTGAAGTCGCCGCCGTGGAAGAAGGGCGGCTGATGTCGCTCCGCGACTACCAGCAGCGTGCGACCGACTCCGTGTGGGACGACCTGACGACGCACGAGGAGGGCAACCCGCTCGTCGTGCTGCCGACCGGCGCGGGCAAGACGCACGTGATCGCGTCGCTCGCCCGCAGGGTCGTCGGCTGGGGCGGGCGGGCGATCGTGCTTGCCCACGTCCGCGAGCTGCTGGAGCAGACTGCGTCGAGGCTCGCGGAGGCAGCACCTGACTTGCCGTTCGGCGTCTACTCCGCGGGCCTTGGACGCCGCGACCTGGGCTACGCCGTGACGATCGCTGGCATCCAGAGCGTCTACCAGCGGGCGCACGAACTCGGGCCGCTCGATCTCGTCATCGTTGATGAAGCCCACCTGATTCCGCCGGACGGGGACGGCATGTACCGATCGTTTCTGTCGGACGCGATTGACCTGTGCGACCACCAGCGGGTCGTGGGGCTCACCGCGACGCCGTACCGGCTCGGCCACGGCATGATCTGCGGCGAGCCCGGCAAGGCGATCTTCCAGCGGATCTGCTGCGAGGTCGGTGTTTCCGAACTGATCGAGGCGGGCTGGCTGTGCCCGGTCAAGCCGTTCGAGGGCGTCGGTGCGGTCGACACGACAGGCGTCCGCATCCGTGCCGGCGAGTTCGTGCAGGACGAGATCGACGAGCTGGTTGAGGGCAACGTCGCTCCAGCGGTGAAGGACATCATCCAGAGCGCGTTGGACCGGAGATCGGTGCTCGTGTTCTGCGCGTCGGTGTCCCACGCCGAGGCCGTTGTCGCCGCGTTCGCTTCGCACGGGATCGAGTGCGGCCTCGTCACAGGCGAGACGCCCAAGAACGAAAGAGACCGCCTGACTGGCGACTTCCGCGCCGGGCGTCTCCGGTTCCTCGCGAACGTCGGGGTGCTCACGACCGGGTTCGACGCGCCGTGCATCGACTGCGTGGTTCTGCTTCGCCCCACGGCGTCGCCGGGGCTCTACTACCAGATGGTCGGCCGCGGCTTCCGCACCTGCGATGGCAAGGATGCGTGCCTCGTGCTCGACTACGGCAGCAACGTGCTCAGGCACGGCCCGGTCGACTCGATCCGCGTGCGTGAGAAGTCTGACGTCGAGGGCGAGCCGCCGGCTAAGAAGTGCCCGAAGTGCGCGGCGCTGATCGCGACGGCCTACCGGGAGTGCCCCGAGTGCGGGTTTCAGTTTCCCGAGCGAGAAGCCAAGCATTCGAGCAAAGCGGCGACGGCGGCGCTGCTCTCGTCGCAGCAGGGTGGCGGTCGTGAGGAGCTGGAGGTCGAGGAGGTGGTTTGGCGACGCCATGTGAAGCGAGGCGACGCCAACGCCCGCCCGACGCTGCGGGTCGAGTACCGCTGCGGCGTCGAGGTGTTCAAGGAGTGGGTGTGCATCGAGCACACCGGCTACGCGCGGCAGAAGGCAGAGGCGTGGTGGGCGAGGCGGTGTGCCGAGCCATGTCCTCGCACCGTTGCCGACGCAATCGCGATCTGGGGCGTCGGCGCGGTGGCGGAGACGGAGTCGATCGTCGTCGAGCGGAAGCCAGGCGACGAGTGGTGGCGGGTGGTGCGGCATTCGCTCGGACCAATCCCGAGCCGCGTCGCTGCGATCGAGGAGGAAACACCGTGGTGAGGACCAACTGAATGCACGAGCGCACGGACGCCAACACGATTCGCGACGCCGGTCTCGCGATGCTTGACGCGGGCCTCTGCGTGCTTCCCGCTAGGCCAGCCGAGAAGCGGCCCGCGGTCTCGGGCTGGAAGGAGCACCAGCAGCGGCTGCCGTCCCGCGACGAGGCGGGTCGCATGCTCAGTGGTTCCGCGGGCGTCTGCATCGTCTGCGGCAAGGTGTCCGGTCATCTGGAAATGATCGACTTCGACCTCGGCGGCGAAGCGTTCGACGCGTGGGCGTCTCGCGTCGAAGAGGCGCAGCCGGGGCTGCTCGACCGTCTCGTCGTCGAGCGGACACCGAGCGGCGGCCGGCACGTTGTCTACCGCTGCGAGGCCGTGGTGCCGGGGAACATGAAGCTCGCCGAGCGGCGCGTCGAGGTCGAGGCATCGCCCGTCGTGCAGATTGCCGGCAAGGCGTTCCGCCCGCGGCAGGACGGATCGCGGTGGGTCGTGGACCTGTGCCTTATTGAGACGCGGGGCGAGGGCGGGCTGTTCCTGTGCGACCCAACACCCGGCTACAAGCTGGAGTGGCGCGACTTCGCGTCGGTGCCGACGATCAGCTCAGAGGATCGCGACCTCCTGATCGGCGTCGCGAGATCGTTGGACGAGATCGAGGACGAGCCTGTGTTCACGGGCGGAGCCTCGTCGCACGAGGAAGGGTGGACGCAGCGACCTGGCGACGCGTACTCGGAGCGCGGCGACATCGCGTCACTGCTTCGCCGGCACGGGTGGACGCTCGCCCGCGACGGGGAGAACCAGCACTGGCGTCGCCCCGGCAAAGAGGACGGCACGAGCGCGACGCTTCGAGATCGCGTCTTCTACGTGTTCAGCAGCAGCGCGTCGCCGTTCCAGCCAAACCGCGCGTACAGCCCGTTCGCGGTGTTCGCGCTCCTCGAGCACGGAGGCGATTGGACCGCGGCGACGGCGGACCTGCTTGACCAGGGCTTTGGCGAGGCCGCGCCGCAGATCGACATCAGCGGGCTGCTCGCGAGCCACGACGAGCGGATGGCCGAGCAGACGCCGCCGAAGCCGAACCTGCCGCCGGTCTACTCCTACCTCGACCTGCGGCGAGAGTTCCCGGGGATGCGGGAGCCGGTCATCGAGGGCCTGTTGCGGCGGGGCGAGACGATGAACGTGATCGCGCCGCCCAAGACGGGGAAGTCGTGGCTGGTGATGGACCTCGCCTACTCGGTGGCGACCGGATGCGACTGGCTCGGGTTCAAGATCCATAAACCGAGGTCGGTCCTGATGATCGACAACGAGCTGCACGGCGAGACGATCGCGCACCGGCTGCCCAAGGTGGTCGGGCAGCGAGTGCATCGCGATGGGCGGTGCGTGGACGAGACCGAGGCGGCGCTCGCGCAGAACCTGCACGTCGTAAGCCTTCGGGGGCGGCTCATGGACCTGATCCGCATGGGCGAGCTTTTCTCCGGCCTCGACCGGCGGTTCGGGCTGATCGTGATCGACGCGTGGTATCGGGCGATGCCCGCGGACACCGACGAGAACGACAACGGCGGGATGGCGTCGCTCTACAACCTCATCGACCGCTACGCCGAGTCGATGGGGTCGTCTTTCGTCCTGATCCATCACACGAGCAAGGGTGTGCAGGCCGGCAAGGGCGTCACTGACGTCGGAGCGGGGGCCGGTGCGCAGAGCCGGGCGACGGACACGCACCTCGTCCTGCGGCAGCACAAGGAGCAAGGCGTAGTCGTCCTCGATGCGGCGGTTCGGAGTTGGGCACCCATCGCGCCGACCTGCCTCGTCTGGGACTGGCCGCTTTGGGAGCGCGACATCGAGGGCCGCGACCCGGAGGATCTGGACGGCGTGCGGCGGAAGCGGGAGGCGGCGAAGGCTGATGGGACGGCCGCAAAGCGAGAGAAGCCGCGGAAGGAGCCGTGGACCCCAGAGCGGTTTGTCGCTTCGTATTTCGGACCGATGCCGAGGTCGTGGAAAGACGATGTCGGCCCCCGGGCGAGGCTCGATGGTGGGCCTGGGCAGAACAAAGCAAACGACCTCTTCAAGACAGCCGCGGGGGACGGGTTGATCGTCGAGACCGAGCCGGGCAGTGGGTTGTGGGTGGCCGTGACTCCCAAGACCGAGGCGACACCGTGAATCCACACACACACGGATTCGTGCGTTCCGGCTTCGCCAACGCCTGTCACACACACACGAAATGCGTGTTTCGTGTGCGTGTGAACGATGGATTTCACACACACACACCCCCCCGTACCCCCCCTAGCACGGGGACGCCTGAAGGCGTCCCGTGCATGGTGCTCGTGTGTGTGTGTGTGTATTTACGGTCGGGGGTCGCGGCATGACCACCGCCGACCGCATCGCCGAGCTTGAGCGGAGGGCCGAGGCGCTCCGCGCGGAACTCCGCCAGGCGGAGGCCGCGGTGATGCTCTGCCGCGCTCGGGTCGAGGGGATCGAGGTCGAGATCGAGTGGCTCAGGCAGGAGGAGGCTGATGCGTGAGCGTCGCCGCCGCCCCATGCGACTCGAGCCTCGGAACCCGCCGAGCGACGTGCCCCACGGCGGGCTGCGGTCGTGGGACGAGGTCGCACATATCTGGCGTCTCCGATCGGGCGAGCGGCTCACGCGTCAAGGCGTGTGCTACGTCGCGCGGGAGGCGATTCGAAAACTCAGACGACGGATCGAGGAAGACGCCCGGCTCGCGGACGAGCTGGGCTTGAAACTGCCACCGGAGGAACCATGACCATCCGCATCCCCCGCAAGACCCTGACCGCCGCCCTCTCCCGCCTCCAGCGCACCGCGGGCCGCGTCTCGCTCCTCGACTGCGTGCGGCTCCATTACGAGCCGGAGGGACAGGCGCTCGTGCTGGAGACGACCGACGGCACCGCATGGACTCGCGTGATCCTCGAATGCGAGGGTCCAACCAAGGGCGACGCCGAGGACATCGCGGCGGTGCCGATCGCGACGTTCCGCGCGGTCGTCGCGGCGAGCGATGGCGACGTCGTCGAGATCGACACCTGCAAGAACGGCGTCATGGTGATGGACGCGTCGGGCAAGACCAAGTTGCTTTCCGCGACGATTGAGCACCTCCCGCGGATACCGCGCGGTGATGTCGCGAAGGCCGCCTCGATGCCGATCGGGCGACTCGGGCAGGCGATCCAGGCGGTGCGATTCGCGGTCGCGAGGGAAAGCAGCCGCTACGCGATCGGAGGCGTCTGCTACGACGGAGCCGACGTCGTCGCGACGAACGGGCGCGTCCTCGCCGTCTCGCACGGTCTGCCGGCCGTCGAGAAGCCGGTCATCATGCCGCAGGCGTTCGCCGATGCGGTGGTCGATCTCGCACGGATGATCCCCGAGGAGGATTGCGAAGTGCTCACGGGGCCGAATCACTTCTGCGTGATGACCGAGGATTGGGAGATCGGCTCGTGCATGGTCGAGGGGACGTTCGCGCCGTGGCGCAGCGTCGTGCCGCAGAAGCCGGGCGAGATCAGCGCAGAACTCGACGTCGAGGCGTGCCGGCGGCTGCTGAAGGCCGCGATGACCTGCACGAGCGAGGCCGTGCCCGGCGTGCGGCTGCTCGTCGGGCCGGATGGCATCACCGTGAGAGGCGCGGAACCCTCGATCGGAGAGGTTGAACTCTCAACAGCCTGCATCACCGAAGGCAAGATCGAGATCGGAGTGAACCCGAAGCAAATGCTCGCCGCGATCGAGTCGGCACCATCGACGTCGGTCGAGGCATCGATGACCACGCCGAACAAGCCGATCGTGATGAGCGCGGACAACTGGCAGGCAGTGATGATGCCGCTGGTGCATTGAGATGCGAGACTTCGACCTGCACATCAACGGCAAGCGCTGGAGCGTCCGATTCGTCGGCACGCGCGAACTCCGCGACGCGTGGGGCGAGGCGGACCTGCCATCGGCGAGGCGTCCGAAGATCCGAATCCACCGAGCGCAGACGGAGCGGCGACTCAGGGAGACCCTGATCCACGAAGTCCTGCACGCGGTGCGGCCCGAACTCTGCGAGGAGGCGGTCGACGAGACGGCCCGCATCCTCGAGCGAGCCCTGCACCGTCTCGATCTAGCACGGAGATCGCATGGAAGCGGATGAACATTACGAGCGGAACACTCCACGCCCCGCGGCGGAGATCCTCATGCGGACGATCGCCACGATCGGAAGGCGCGGCGACTCCTACGGCCCGCCGAGCGAGCACTTCCAGCGGACCTGCGACGCGCTCAACGCGTTGATGCCCGATCTCTTCCGTCGCGAAATCACACCGGCGGATTGGGCGAAGGTGATGATCGTCGACAAGATCAGCCGCGACGCGGAAGCGGCGAAGCTCGACACGTGCATCGACATCGCGGGCTACGCAGCGTGCCTCGCCGAGGTGCGGCATTGGGTGTCGAGCGTCCACGAATGGATCGAGGAGATCCCGCGATGAGCGACCTGCATGTCGAGATCGGATCGCCGTTCATGGCTGTGCGGATGCGCACGAAGGGAACGACGCTTGAGTCGCGAAAACACGCACGCGCGACATTGCTCGTCGACAGCGGCGGCGTGTGCATGTCGGTGTGGGACGCACCAGGCACCGAGGCGAGCGCATGCCTCGCCGAAGTCGAGATCCCGATCGAGGCGTTGCGGTCGGCGCTCGCGGTGTGGGACGTCGCACATCACGAGCCCGAGGTGCAGATCACGCAGGGCTAGGAGGCACGGATGCCGATCGAGATCCACATGCCGCTGCCTGATCGGCGGCTATCGCCCAACGCACGCACGCACTGGCGATCGAAGGCGCAAGCAACGAAGCACCTGCGCGAACTCGCACGATCGCTCGCGACGTGCGCGAAGGGCGCGACGTACGAGACGCTGCCGATGCATCAGGCGTTGTGCCGCATCACCTATCGCGTCGCTGATCGCCGGCGTCGCGACCGCGACAACCTCCTCGCCATGCTCAAGGCCGCGTTCGATGGGATCGCCGACGCGGGCATCGTCGGCGACGACGCCGACATCACCTACGCGCCGGTCGCGATCGACGTCGTCGGCAGGAGCGGCGAGACCGGGGTCACGCTGAGGATCGAGGCGGTCTGACGGGCCGTGGCGGCGGGTCCTTCCCGCCGGCGGTCGATACGTGGTCGCCCGACGCAACCAAGAAACCGGACAAACTTTCTTTCGGAGACCGCATGAAGATCCGCGACCGCATCGTCGAGCTCCGCCGCGTGCCGGCGTCCCAACTCGCCCCCAACCCACGCAACTGGCGACGCCACCCGAAGGCTCAGGCCGACGCCCTTCGCGGCGTGCTCGCTGAGATCGGCATCGCCGGTGCGGTGCTGGCCCGCGAGCGCGAGGACGGCGTGCTTGAGCTGATCGACGGACACCTGCGTGTCGAGACACTCGGTGACCGCGAGGTTCCGGTGCTGGTGCTCGACGTCGATGAGGCTGAGGCGTTGAAGATCCTGGCGACGCACGATCCGCTCGCGGCGATGGCGGAGGCGGATCCGGCGTTGCTCGACGACCTGCTTCGCGAGGTCGAGACGAGCAACGCCTCGCTGAAGGCGATGCTCGACGAGCTGGCGAAGGAGTCTGGGTCAAGCCCTCCAGACTTCGAACCAGTGTCCGAACATGAACAGTCGAAGTTGGACGAAAAGGCTGCGACCACGTGTCCGGAGTGTGGGCATGTCTTCCAAAGCTGATCTGTTCATTGACTGGGCGTCCGCGGAAGCGGCGAAGTATGCCTGCGAAAAGTGGCACTACAGCCGTCGAGTGCCGGTGTTCAAGTGTGTGCGGGTAGGAGTTTGGGAAGGATTGCCGCGTCGATTTGTCGGTGTCGTAATGTTTGGACAAGGCGCAACACCCGAACTCGGTCGACCGTACGGGTTGTCGCGTACGCAAGTGTGCGAACTCACGCGCGTGGCGTTGTCAACACACAAGAGTCCGGTGTCGAGAATCGTCGCAATCGCGTTGCGATTCTTGAAGAGGCAGTGCCCGCGACTGCAGCTTGTGGTCTCGTTCGCGGATGCGGCCCAAGGTCATCACGGCGGGATCTATCAAGCGGGTGGGTGGATATACGCCGGCGGGGCCACGACACACGGATATTGCGTGAATGGCGAAACCGTCCATCCCAAGACATTGCACTCGAGATATGGAAAAGGGGGGCAATCAATACCGTGGCTTCGGGCTAATGTAGACCCGAAAGCAGAGCGGGTAGTCGCCGGGTTCAAGCACCGATATCTGATGCCGTTGAACGACCAGATACGTGCTAGGATCGAGCCGCTGCGTAAGCCTTACCCAAAGCGCGCCGGAAGTGCTGACAGCGGCACGCCGGGCATCCAGCCTGGAGGGGGCGGTGCAACTCCGACCCCGGCGCTTGACGGCGGCGATGCATGAGCGAGACCGCCGCGGATAAGCTCCGTCGGTTGGCCGAGGAGCAACGTCGCGCGAGCGATCTGGCTCGTCAGG
>CAYZSH010000035.1:11712-16486 GCA_964481025.1 uncultured Isosphaeraceae bacterium | reverse complement strand
CGCGGGGGAGGAGAATCGCGTGGCCGCGCACCTGAACGATTCCGCTCCCCCGTTTCCGGGGGAGCGGTCGCAACAGGCGACTGAGGGGGCTGTTTCGCTGACTCGATCGTTCACGGAGTCGGCCACGTACCCCCTCCGCCCGCTGCGCGGGCACCTCCCCCGCACGCGGGGGAGGAGAATCGCGTGGCCGCGCACCTGAACGATTCCGCTCCCCCGTTTTCGGGGGAGCTGTCGCCGAAGGCGACTGAGGGGGCTGCTTCGCTGACTCGGCGGCGTGACCTCGCGCCCTACCGCCGTTCGCCGAAGGCACCCATCCGTCGCTCGATCGCGGCGATGAAGTCGTCATCGCCGGGGATCGCGCGGGCGTAGGCGCGGACATGGTCTGCGGCGTCGTCGAGGTGTCCGAGATGCGAGGCCGCAGCCGCGGCGACGCGGTGCGCGAGTCCGCGATCGGCGCCGGTGCCCTGGCTGATGGCGTCGGCGGCGTCGAGGATCGCTTCGAGCGCGGCCTCGGTGCGACGACGAGCCGGTGAGTCGTTCCGTCGGCTCGGATCATCGAGCCGGGCGCCGAGGCGGTCGGTCGCGATCATGGCCCGAAGCAGACTCGTCCTGGTGTCGGGGTTGCCCCGCACGGCCGGACCGAAATCCCCGAGATCGGCGTGCACGCGGCGTTCGGCGGCCTGACGCCGGCATCGGTCTCGCGCGAGATCGAGGAAGGCAAGGGTTCGATCGGTGCCGAGAAAGGCGAGCGTCGCGTCCCAGTCGGCGTCGGTGAGGATCGCCGGTTGCTCGAGGGTGAGCAGCCAGTCGCCGTGCCAGCGACGATCGAGATCACGCGGACCGGCGACGAGCACTCGAACGAACGCCGCGGCGTCGAGTCGCGACTCGGGCACGACGCCGGTGGTCCAGCGCTCGGGCGGCGGGGTCCCGTCGTCAGGAATCCAACCCGCAAGCGGGTCGACGGCCCGGTACCAGAACCGGCCCTGAGGACACGGATGAAAGAGCCGGCCGGGGGCGAGGATCGCCTCCATGGACAGCCACAGACGGGCACCGCTGGGAAGAGTGGGCATGATTCGGTCGCTCCGGACACGAGTTCAGGTGTGCGGGGATGTCCGGAAAGAACGCCCCCGAGCCTCCCTGAGCAGGTCACCGCACGGCCGAAGACCTGCACCAAGCCGGCAAGATCGGCATCCATGCCGACCGACAAGGCCAAGGAGAACCCCCGACCGCACGAGAGTTTTCAGCACCGAACTCGCCCTGAAGGTCAGGTGGTCGACTTTCGGATCGGCTCGTCGCAGAGCCAGCGCATCGCCGACTCCAGCCCGAACCGTCTCGACGGTCCCAGCCACCGCAGCACCAGCCACGTCGCCACGAGATACGCGACTCCCAGCCCGATCGCCCAGCCGGTCGGCATCACCTGCCTCCACGACTCGGTCACGTCCCTGCCGTTCGCGATGTCCAGGATCCAGACCGGCCACAGGTGCACGAGGTGATGCACCACGTAGATCGTCAGCGAGTACCTGCTGAACAGTTCGACCAGCCCACTGAATCGCGCGTGCCTTCTGCGGAACATCGGCCCGTCCGCCACGCGGTGCATCACGACCAGCAGCACCACGCACATTCCCAGCGACCGCAGCGTCCACGGTGCCGACGCCGGGAACATCGACCAGCCGCCGAGAAGTCGGCCCGTGAGTCCGCCGACGCTTCCGGCGATGGCGTCGAGCATGAACGACCCCACGATCATGCCCGCCCCGAGCGCGAGCCATCGTCCCGTCCGGACGGAGCCATCCACCGTCTCCGCACCCGCACCCGCGACGATCTCCGCCGAGAGATACCCCAGCAGCGTGAACGCCAGCCATGGAAAGAGCGGGAAGTAGCCGGTCGCGAGATAGCCGATCAGGACGTCCGACAGCGCGAACCCCGGGTCGAAGGTGTGATCCGCCCAATAGTCGTCGTAGCCGACCATCTCGCGAAACACCGGTGCCGCCGTCAGCACGATCACGAACGTCATCCAGCAGACCGCCCGGGGCATGCGTCTTGCCACCTCGAGAAACAGAAGCCCCGAACCCACGAAGGTCAGCACGTCCCAGTTGAAGACGTCCTCCGGCATCCACACGATGACGTTGAACAGGATGCCCACCCCGAAGACGAACAGTCCGCGTCGGATCGTGGTTCGCGAGATCTCCTCGTCGGTCGCACCCTTCGCGAGTCGACCGCGCGACCAGAGCACCCAGCTCACGCCCGAGAGATATGCGAAGACCGGTGCACCGAGTCCTGCGAACGGCGGTGTCCAGTCGGAGAGATTCTCACCGAAGTGCACGAGCACCATCACGACGATGGCGACGCTGCGAAGAATGTCGATCGACGCGTGTCGCACTCGTCAGTCCGCGGAGAGGCCGGAGAGAATCTCGAAGAGCCACATGAGCGACTGGAAGCCGAGCACCACGAGAATCGCCCACTCCAGGGCATGCCCCGATCGTGCCAGTCGCGAATCACTGGAACGCTGGCCGCACGCGTCGTAGACGTCGTGATGCACTTCGAGCTGCGCCGTCACCGCTTCGTATCGCGCCTCCATCCGCAGGCGCTCGCGCCAGCGATCGGCGATCTGACTGCCGAGCGTGGGCGGGTGCACGATCGGCGACAGCAGATACGGTGCCATCCGCACGAGCTTCGCACGGAGCTCGACCGTCCGCCGGTACCGCCGCTTGAGTTCCCGACGACGTGCCGGCGACATCGCCTCGACCTCGAAGGCGTCCTCGGCGTCGACTTCGAGATCGCCCCAGCCCGCGGCCATCGCGTGCTCGATGTCCGACAACGCCGCTTCGTGCCGCGCGCCCTCGACGACCGCGGCCTTCGCCGACTCGATCCGGTCCGCGGCGGCGACCACCACGGCGCGGCCGGGTCGCCAGACGACGTGCGCCCGATGAAACGTGATCGCGACCATCGGCCTCGCCGAATCGGACGGCGACTCGTCGACCCAGGCACGCCACGCCTCGGGAATCGAGTCGTCCTCGGCTGGAAGCGTGGCGATGACGAGCCCCGACTCGGGGACCCTCTCGATCGCCCCCCCATGCGGAAGCGACGGATGGTCAGGCAGGTCGGACGTGCCTTCGGACGACGAACTCATGAGATCCGGCTCCAACGGCCCGCAGCGAGATCCGCCGCGATGCAGGATGCGACGTGCGTCGCCGAGTCATGGACTCCGTTGAGCGTGGAGTCGTACAGATAGTCACCCACCATGTGGAAATCCCGGTGCGCCGACGCCGGCTGATGCCGACGGTCGATCGGCCACGGCGTCGTGCCTCCGGGAAGCGCGTTGACCGAAGAGCGCCACCGATGCACGCGGGATTCGATCGGCCTCGATCCCGCCGGATCGATCATCGTCGGGAGCGACGCCAGCGCGTCGTCCACGAGTCGGTCATCGTCGAGTTCGCAGGCCTGCGCGGCGGCCTCTCCCCCGAGCAACCAGCCAAGCACGCCTTCGTCGAGCCCGACGCAGCGCGATGATTCGTCGTACAGGCAGCACCCGCCGAACGCGTCGATCATGCAGAACGAGTCGCGCATGGCGTCGCGCCAGAAGGGCCGGTCGAAGAGCATCGTGATCCGCAGGTAGTGCGCCGGATGATCGTGATGCGACCAGTGTTCTCGCACGGGACCCGCAAGCGTCCCGGGCGCGAGCGTCACACCCGGCACCGCGTCGTGGGGCAGGGCGACGATCACCATGTCGAACGATTCGACCGTGATCGACTCGTCCGCACGCACCGCAAGCTCGAAACCGTCCTCGCGACGACCTGCGGTCACCACGGTGACGCCGATCACTTCGGCACCGAACCGCACATCCGCATGAATCCGCGCGGCAAGCGCCTCGGGGAGTTGTTCATTCCCACCCACGATGCCGTACAGACGCATGTACGCGGGATCGTTCATGAGGTGGTTCTGCAGCCCGTAGTCGATGCTCGTCCGCGACGGCTCGGTGGCGAGATCGCTGTGGATCTGGCACTCGAGAAGCGCCCGGGCCTCAGGGTCGATCGTCGCGAGGAGGTCGCCGAAACCACCGCGTCGGAACCGCCGGGCGGCGCCCGGCCGTGGATCGTCCGAGCCGTAGAACTCGGTCGGGGTCATGAGATCGGCGGCTCGCCGATGCCAGTCGACGTACGACGCGGCCGCGTCGGGACCGAGGGCGTCGAGCACGTCCTCCTGCGTCGTGACGACGCGGTCGCGGAAGACCACGGACGCCCCGCTCATCGGCGTGATCGACAGACCAAGCTCCCGCACCAGTGCCTTGAGCGGGTCGTCTCCGAGATGCTCGTAGTCGTAGAACTCCGCGGCCCCGGCCTCATAGCGGATCGGTCGCGCGTCGAAACTCGGGGTCCGGATCTTGCCGCCAAGCCGGTCGGATGCCTCGAAGATGACCATCTCAACGGGCCGGTCGGCGAGACGCTGCAGTTCGTAGGCGGTCATGAGACCACCCGGACCTCCGCCGATGATCGCGATCCGAGGACCTCCCGCCCGATCTCCGGCATCGGACGAGGGGCTTGGTGTCGAGGCAGGCGGCATGAATGAAGCGCACGGAGGAGAGGTCTGGGTCGATCAGGCGACGTGACACCTTTGGCGAGAACCGCACACCGGGGACTCCAATCGGTCCTGGTGCTGCAAAATGGGACAGGTACATTTCTCGGGTACCGAAGAATGTACCTGTCCCGGTTTCGGATCCGTTTCCGGTTTCGGTTTCGGGGGGGGCGGAGGCTCAGACGACGCCCTGGTCCATCATCGC
>CAYZSH010000035.1:0-11612 GCA_964481025.1 uncultured Isosphaeraceae bacterium | reverse complement strand
CGGTTTCGGTTTCGGGGGGGGCGGAGGCTCAGACGACGCCCTGGTCCATCATCGCCTTGGCGACCTTGGCGAAGCCGGCGATGTTCGCGCCGTCCATGTAGTCGCCCTTTCGCCCGTACGCCTCGGCCGCGTCGAGGCAGTTGCGGTGGATCGACTTCATGATCCCGTGCAGTCTTCGGTCCACTTCGTCGCGGTCCCAGAACGTCCGGCTGCTGGCCTGAGCCATTTCGAGCGCACTCACCGCCACGCCGCCGGCGTTCGACGCCTTGCCCGGTGCATACAGCACGCCCTTCTCGCGGAAGAGGTCCTGCCCCTCGGGCATCGTCGGCATGTTCGCACCTTCGCTCACGAGCGTGCAGCCGCCCGCGACGAGATTCGCCGCGTCGACGCCGTTGATCTCGTTCTGCGTCGCACACGGGAACGCCGCGCCGCACGGCGTCGACCAGATCGGGTTGTGATCAAGCGCCGCGTCCACCGCGTGATACTCGGCGGCGGGGAACTTCTCGGCATACTCGCGGATCCGTCCTCGCCGGACGTTCTTGAGTTCCTTGACGAAGGCGAGCTTCTCGCGGTCGATTCCGTCCGGGTCGTGGATGAATCCGCTGGAGTCGCTCATCGTCACCGGCACCGCCCCGAGATCGAGCAGCTTCTCGACCGCGAACTGCGCGACGTTGCCCGAACCCGAGACGAGTGAACGGACACCCTCGAGCGAACGTCCCTGCGTGCCGAGCATCTCCGCCGCGAAGTACACGCAGCCGTATCCCGTCGCTTCGGGCCGGATCAGACTGCCGCCCCACTCGACCGCGCGACCGGTCAGCACACCGGTGAACGTGTTCGTCAGCCGCTTGTACTGACCGAACAGGAAGCCGATCTCGCGACCACCGACTCCGATGTCGCCCGCGGGCACGTCGGTGTCGGGGCCGATGTGCCGGAACAGTTCGTTCATGAACGACTGGCAGAACCGCATGACCTCGAGGTCGCTGCGACCCTTCGGATCGAAGTTCGAGCCGCCCTTGCCGCCGCCGATCGGCTGGCCGGTGAGCGCGTTCTTGAACACCTGCTCGAAGCCGAGGAACTTGAGGATGCCGAGGTTGACGGTCGGGTGGAAGCGCAGTCCGCCCTTGTACGGACCGATCGCGGAGTTGAACTCGACGCGATACCCGCGATTGACCTGCACCTCGCCGGCATCATCGACCCACGGCACCCGGAACGAGATCGACCGCTCGGGCTCGACGAGCCGCTCCAGAACGCGGGCCTTCCGCCACTCGGGTCGCTTCTCAAGCACCGGCTCGAGCGAGGGGATCACCTCGCCGACGGCCTGATGGAAGGCCGGCTCGCCGGGCGTGGCGGACTCGACCATCTGCATGAACTCGCGGACCCAGGCGGACTCGTGATGCATGGCGTGTTCTCCGGGCGCGGCAGCCCGCGACCCGGAAGCATGACCGCGTCGACGCGTCCGCCGCGATCCGCGGATGATACGTCCAATCCCGGTCGTACCCGGACCGGCCCGCCCGCTCCATTCCGCTCCCTTCCGCAGCCTGGAACACGTCGATGCGCCTGCTCCTCTCCGGCTTCCAACCCTTCGGCGGCTCGGACCGAAACCCGAGTCTCGAGATCGTGCAGGCCATCGCCGCCGAGTCGATCCCCGGCGTCGATCTGCGCACGATCGTGCTGCCGGTCGAGACCGAGACGGCGCCCGCGCAGTTGATCGACGCGTGGCGATCGCACTCGTCCGATGCGATCGTCATGCTCGGCGAGGCCGCCGGTCGCACCGCCATCACGCCCGAAGCGATCGCGATCAATCTGCGCGACTTCGAGATCGCCGACAACGCCGGTCGCACCATCTCGAACCAGCCGGTGATCCCGGACGGACCCGCGGCGTACTTCACGACGCTTCCGATCGATCGCATCATCGAGTCGATCCGATCGAATGGTGTACCGGCGCATCGATCACTCTCCGCCGGCGCCTACCTCTGCAACGAACTCATGTATCGCCTCCTGCACGAGGTCGCGACGACCGGAAGCGCGGCCCGTGCCGGGTTCATCCACGTGCCCAGACTTCCGGAACAGTGCACCGACCGGACGCCACCTCCTCCCTCGATGTCACTCGACTCGATGGTGTGCGCGATCCGTGCCGCGATCGACGTGCTGCGGGACGGATCGCCTGCCCTGGGCTGACCCTCCCACCGATCCCCCCGCCCCGCCCCCCTCGACGCCGTCCATCGACGCCTGACCGATTGTTCAGATCGCGCTCATCGGCGGTCCGTCGCCGACCGGCGTGTGGACGCACCCTGACAATCGGACCCCGCAGAACCCCACGTCCCGCCACCCCCGACCGCCGGAATCAGCCCATGGTCCGCCCGCTCATCCTTCCGAGTCTCGCCACCACCGTCCTCGTCACCGCGACCGCGAGCGCGAGCGATCTCGACACGCTCGATCTGGCGCGGAATGCGGTGTCGGTCTCGATTCCGCTCCAGTGGGACCAGGACGACGTGCCGCTCGGGAGCTACCTCTTCGCCCGCGGCGGCGTGAACCTGCTCTCTGACTTCGACATCGGTGCTTCGACCTTCACGGTCGGCACCAACCTCGGTCTCGACGGGACCGGGTTGCCGTTGAATCCACTGACGCCGATGGTCGACGGCTCGATCAACACCGCCCGCTGCATCGTCGATCCCGGCTACGACATCGAACTCGGACTCGGCCTCAAGGTCGCCGACGACATCACGCTCGAACTGGCGACCGGCGTGCAGTGGAATCCGATCAAGCGGGTCGAGGGGAGCCTCGACTACGTCACGGTCGAGCCCGACGGCATGGGGGGACTGAATCGAGTCTCGTGGAACTCGACCGCGTCGGGCGGGGGCGGCGAGGTCTGGCAGGTGCCGATCACGATCGCGCTGACCTACGACGCCGAGATCCTCGAGGACCTGCGGCTCACCGTCGGTGGCGGCGGCGGTGTCGAGTGGTCCACGATGAACGCCGGAAGCGTGCAGTCACTCCAGTATCCGGGTGCGGTCTACACCGATCCGGAGACGCTCCAACCGACCGTGGTGCCGCTCACCATGGATCTGAACGGGCAGGCGATCGCCCTTCGCTACCAGTTCATGGTGGCGGTGTCCTACGAGATCTTCCCCGGTGGCTTCCTCGGTGGATACGTGCGGTACGCCGCCACGTCGAACCTCGACTACGGCCCGTTCGGCTTCGCCACCTCGCCGAACAACCTCTACCGCGGGGCGAGCAACATCTATGTCTCGCGGCTCGAGAACCTCTCGATCGGCGCCACGTTCTCGATCACGTTCTGAACGCGTTGTCATACCGCGAAACCGCTGATTTCGGGGTTGCCATCGACGCCGCGAGCGGTTCTCGTGCGTCCATGAATCAACTTCCCGCGCTCGGCGTCCTGTTCGCACTGCTGCTGCCCTTCACGGCTTCGGCGTCGCCATCCCCGGTGGACGACCCGATCGTCCGGCCGAAGCACCCGCTCGTCGAGGGCGAGGATCGCGACGAGCGCTTCACCACCAGCCGCGACGGACGATGGCTCGATCTCCCTGCCGAGGACGAGACGTTCACCTTCGTCGTCTTCGGAGATCGGACCGGCGGTCCCGACGAGGGCATCGCGGTGCTCGCGCAGGCGGTCGAGGAGACGAACCTGCTCGAACCCGATCTCGTGATGACGGTCGGCGATCTCATCCAGGGCTACAACACGACCGAGCCGTGGATGGCGCAGATGCGCGAGTACCACGAGACGATGTCGCGACTGCTCTGCCCGTGGTTCCCGGTCGCGGGCAACCATGACGTCTACTGGCGCGGTCCAGACCGCCCCGCCGAGGAGCACGAGGCCCGCTACGAGGTGCATTTCGGACCGCTGTGGTACGCGTTCGATCACAAGGACTGCCGGTTCATCGTGCTCTACAGCGACGAGGCGAATCCCGAGACCGGCGAACGGAACTTCGGCAAGCCCGACTGTCAGAAGATGAGCCCCGAGCAGTTCGCATGGCTCGAATCGACCCTCGCCGGCGCCAAGGAAAAGCAGCACGTCTTCTGTTTCCTGCATCACCCCCGCTGGATCGGCGGCGGCTACGGCGACGACTGGGAACGCGTGCACGCCCTGCTCGCCGAGGCGGGCAACGTCCGGGCCGTCTTCGCCGGGCATGTCCACTACATGCGATACGACGGCCCCCGCGACGGCATCGAGTACGTGACGCTCGCGACCGTCGGCGGTCATCAGTCGGGCTTCGTGCCGAGCGCGGGCTGGCTGCACCAGTTCCATCACGTCACCGTGCGACCGGACGGCGTCGCGCTCGCGTCACTTCCGGTCGGCACCACCATGGACGTCCGCGACGTGACCGCCGACGTCTCCCTCGGTGCTGCGGGATTCGCGCGACTCGACCACCCCGTCGACGGCACCGTCTCGGTGGACGAGCACGGCGCCGCGACGGGCTCGGTCGCATGGACCATCGCGAACCCGACCGCGTTCCCGATCGAAGTCGAACTCGTCCCCGCCTCGCCGGATCTGCGATGGTCGTTCCAACCCGACCACGTTCACGAGACGATCGAGCCGGGTGAGTCGCGACTCGTCCGCTTCGACGCGAGCCGGCCCGCCGCGTCGAGCGACGAACCGTGGCGCGAGCCGGTCGTCACGCTCTCCTGCGATCTCCTCGGCAGCGCCCGGCGGTATCCGCTGGTGCCCAGGGCGCTGTCGTTCCCGTTGACGCCCGGCTTCGACGCGGCCGCCCTCGGCGAGCGCAGACCACCGGGCTCGATGGACTTCGACGGCGTGCATGATGCCGTGCTCGTCGATCCGGAGGCCTGCGTCGTGCCCGACGGTCCGTTCACCGTCGAGGCGTGGTTCAACGGTCACGACTTCTCGGGTCGCCGCGGTCTGGCGACGCGAACCGAGAGCAGCGAGTTCGGTCTCTTCGTGAGCAACGGACGCCCTGATTTCAGCGTGCATCTCGACGGCCGCTACGTGACCGTCGGTTCGGGCGACACCCTGCTGGCCCCGGGCGAGCATCATCATCTCGCCGGCGTCTTCGACGGCCGCGAAGTCCGCCTCTATCTCGACGGGCGCCTCATCGTCTCGCAGGTCGCCTCGGGCTCCCGGACCCGGAACGAACTTCCGTTCATCGTCGGCGCCGACGTCGATCGTCAAGGCCGCCCGGTCTCGTTCTTCGACGGCGAGATCGACGCGGTGCGGATCTCGACCATGGCCCGTTACGTCGGCCCCTCGTTCGAGCCGGTGCATCATCCCCAGCTCGATGCCGAGACGATCCTCCTCCTCGATCTCTCCCGCCGCATCGGGCCGTGGACCCCGGACGTCTCCGCGAGCGGCGCCCACGGCCGCGTGGTCGGCGACCCGCGGATCGTCGCCGCCGACTGAGTCTTCTTCACTGGATGCCGAGCGGCCCGCGGTGTGCGACAATGGTCGCGTGAACCATCGGGATCCGAAACCTTCGGCACTCCGTTCGCACGCGAGCGAGATCGTCATCGTCGGTGATGGCGTCCTCGGGCTCGCGATCGCGTTGCGGTGCCGTGTCGCGTCTCCCGACGCCCGGATCGTCGTGATCGGTCCCCCGGTCCGCCCCGGGGCGGCGTCGACCGCCGCCGCCGCGATGCTCACCGCGTTCGCGGAGATCGAGCCGGAGACGCTGCTTGATCCCGGTCGCCGGGCGAAGTTCGATCTCGCCCGTCGGTCGGTGCCGCGCTGGCGGTCGTGGATCGCCGACCACGCCGATCGCGCCGGGAGCGCGCCGCCCGCCATCGCGCCCGGCACCGTCGTCACCGCCACCGATCCCGCACTCGATGGTCCGGTGCTGGACGCGATCACCCGAGCCGCCGTCGAGCTCGGAGTTCCGATCGAGACCCTGGAACTCCGGGATGTTCCGGGCCTCCGACCTCGCCGGACGTCGCCCGAAGCGCCGGCGATCCGGATCCCCGGTGAAGGGGCGGTCGACCCGATCGCGGTGCTCGACGTGCTCGACGCTGCGGCGGCGGCCGCGGGCATCGAGCGTCTCGCCGCCCGCGTCACGGCGCTCGACGAACAAGCCGTGACGCTCGAGAACGGCGACTGGATCTCCGCCACGCACATCGTCGTCGCCGCCGGCGCTCGAACGTCGACGTTGCTCGACACGCATCCCGATCTCCGCGGTCGCACACCGCGCATCCGCTTCGGCACCGGCGTCGGTATCCGCGGGACGACACCGCCGGGTGCCACCATGCCGATCGAGGTGGTGCGCACGCCGAATCGTCGCGACGGCCACGGCGTCTACTTCGCGCCGCACGGCGGCGATCGCTTCTACGTCGGCGCGACCTGCGACATCGCGGACGAACCGATCGAGACGCCGCGGATCGCGGCGCTCCGCCGGATCCTCGATGCCGCGATGGACGATCTCTCGCAGGACCTCGGCCGGGCGACGTGTCATCCGGTGCTCGGCCATCGACCGACCACCGATGACGGTCTGCCGCTGCTCGGTCCCGCGACCGACTCGATCTGGGTCGCGAGCGGCACGCACCGCGATGGCTTCGTCTCGGCGCCGGAGATCGCGGACGTGCTGGTCGACGCGATGCTCGGCGATGGCCGCGGCTTCCATCCGGCACTGTCGCCATGCCGATCTTCGGAGGCCACCGTCCGATGACTGGATCGACGCGGATCCGGCTCTACCGGCACGGCGCCACCGAATGGTCGCGAAGCGGCCGACACACCGGTATCACCGACATCCCGCTTCTTCCCGAGGGCGAAGCGATCGCTGCGTCGATGCGCTCCGCCGTCGCGGCGCACGAGTTCGCTCGCGTCTTCGCCAGCCCGCTCGTGCGGGCCCGCCGCACCGCGGAGCTGCTCGGACTCGGCGATCGCATGGAGATCGATCCCGACCTCGCCGAGTGGAACTACGGCGACTACGAAGGCGTGACCACCGCGGAGATCCGGCGGTCGGTGCCGGGCTGGACGGTCTGGTCGCACCCGTGTCCGGGCGGAGAGACCGGCGACGAGGTGGCGGCACGCTGTCGCCGGGTCATCGATCGATGTCTCGCGTGCGACGGTGACTGCGCCATCGTCGCCCACGGGCACCTGCTCCGCGTGTTCGCAGCGACCTGGCTCGGGCTGCCGCCGTCGGACGGTCGATTCCTCGCCCTCGACACCGGAACCGAGTGCGTGCTCGGATTCGAGCACGAATACCGCACGATCATTCGCTGGAACGCATCGCCGTCATCCGCCGGAGATGCCTGTTCGTGAATCGCACGCTGGAGATCTCGGGGCACCGCCGCGGACTTCATGAGATCACCGGTCCCGTTTCTGACGTGGTGCGCGAGTCCGGCCTCGACGAGGCGGTCTGCACCGTATTCGTCAAGCACACCTCGGCGGGCGTGTGCATTCAGGAGAACGCCGATCCGTCGGCACGGCGCGACATCGAGGCGTGGCTCGAACGGATCGCGCCCGAACACGAGCCGTGGTACACGCATGTCGATGAAGGTCCCGACGACATGCCGAGCCATCTCAAGGCGATCCTGACCGGCACCGCGGTCTCGATCCCGGTCATCGAAGGCCGACTCGCGCTTGGGACGTGGCAGGGCGTGTACTTGTGCGAGTTCCGGGATCGCCCCGGGACGCGCCGCGTGGTCGTGATGGTGCGGTGATCGCATGACCGGCTGGACGGCCGATCGGGCGAGCCATCGCCCGCGGCGAAGTACCCTGAGGATCCGATGAGCGAACTCCTCCATCTTGAAGATCACGGACCGATCGCCACGCTGACCTTCGCCGATCCGGACCGACGGAACGCCCTGTCCGCGGCGATGTTCGAGGCGCTCGAGCCGGCGATCGACGCCGTCGAGACGGCGACCGGATCCGGCGGCGCAGACTCCTGTCGCGTGCTGCGGCTCCGAGGCGAAGGTTCGGCGTTCTGCGCCGGATTCGACCTTGACGCGATGGCGGACGACGGTCTGCTTCCGTCGTTTCTCGAACGACTCGGCGCCTTCTGTCGTCGACTGCGACGCCTCGATGCGGTGGTCGTCGCCGAGGTGCACGGGCCGGCCGTGGCGGGCGGCTGCGCGATCGTCTCGGCGTGCGATCTCGTGCATGCCGGACCCGACGCCCGCTTCGGCTATCCGGTCCACCGGCTGGGCATCTCGCCCGCAGTCAGCATTCCGACGCTCCTGCCCGCGATCGAGAGCGGCGGCGCGCGACATCTGATGCTCGGGGGCGAATTGATCGATGCCGAGACCGCATTTCGGCACGGGCTCGCACACGCGGTGCACGCCGACCGGGAGTCCCTGGCGTCGGGCGTCGAGACGTCGTGCCGCCGGCTCGCGGCGATGGACGCGGTCACGCTTCGCGCGACCAAGCGATTCCTGAACGAGCTCGATGGAACCGACCGCGACGCGGCATTCGCGGCGACGCTGTCGGCAAGCGTCGCATGCGGCTCGTCGGACGAGGCGCATCGCATGGTCGCCGCCGCACGCGAGGCGCTCCGGAACCGGGCACGGAACTGAGGGAGCGGCACATTGCCGTCGACACGACGATCATCCTCCTGGCTGCCGGCTCCGATTCGCGGGGTGCGCGACTGGCTTCGCCGCATCGAGCGCGAGTCCGCGACGCGCAAGGGTGGACCGTGGACCCGTGCGACCGAGTGGGCGCTCATCCTGGCGCTTCCGATCGGTGGCATGCTCGCCTTCGCACTCGACGAGCTCGGCGATGTCGAGGAGCGCGAAGTCATCGCGGTGCTTCGAGTCGGGCGTCGCGACCGCGACGCGCCGATCACGGCCCGCGTGATTCCCATCGAGGAACGCGGTTCGACCGTCTGGTCCGAGACGGTGCCGCTCGCCGAAGTCACGATCGAGCAGGTCACCCGTCGCTACGGCTGGCCGTTTCCGGGACGGACGGAGCGACCCGCGCCGATGGCCATCGCCCTTCCGGTGCTGGCGGCGGATCGTCGCATCGATCTCACCGACGATGACGCGATCGAGGACCTGCGACGAACCACGGGATCGGACCTGAATGGCGCGCTGGATGTGGTGCTCACCGCGCTTGAGCCCGGTCAGCGTCTTCGTTCCGTCGTTGCGGCCATGCGCTCCGGCGGAGTCGAGCACCTGAGACACTGGCCATCGACGCTCGCGCTCGTCGGCATCCTCTGGTTGCTGGTGTTCCTGACGGCGACGCTCGGGATTCGAATGACGCAGGCTGCGTTCTGGATCGCGTCGCGCCTGCGACGCCGCCGGATCATCCGACGACTCAGCAAGGGACTCTGCCCGGACTGCCGCTACGACCTGCGGGCCGAGCGATTTCCGAAGCGATGCCCGGAGTGCGGACGGCGGATCTGGGGGTGAGTGGAAAATGGTCCATGAAGGATGGAGAATGACGCCCTCGTGGGCGTCGCCCCAATCTTCATTCTCGATTCTCCTTTCCCGATCCTGGCTCCATGCTCACCACCCTCACCATCACCGGCCCGATCGCCACGCTCACCCTCAACCGCCCCGAGGCGCGCAACGCGCTGTCGCTCGACATGATCGCGGCGATGGAAGCCTCGATCGAGGAGGTCGAAGCCGGCATCGCGCGGGCCGACGATCCGATCCGCGTCATGATCCTCGCGGGCGAAGGCAAGTCGTTCTGCGCGGGCATGGACCTCAAGGCGGTGCAGGATGATCCGATCCTGATGGGCGACATGCTGCGTCGCCTCGCCGCGATCAGCCGTCGGATCCGTCGCCTCGAGATCCCGACGATCTCCCGCGTGCAGGGTGCTGCGATCGGCGGCGGCTGCGGACTGATGGTGGTCTGCGACTTCTCCTTCACGCACGCCGAAGCGAAGGTCGGCTACCCCGAGATCGACCTCGGCATCTGCCCCGCGGTCGTCGCGCCGTTCCTGGTGAAGCGCATCGGCGCCGGCCCCGCCCGCGCGATGCTGCTCGCGGGCGGCACGATGAGCGGACAGGAAGGCTTCGAGCGTGGGCTCGCGACGCACCTGGTCGCGATGGACGAACTCGAATCGGCGACGATCGCGCTCGCGGAACGACTTGCCAAGGGCGGACGTGAGGCGATCGCGGCGACCAAGCGATGGCTCAACGAACTCGACGGTTCGTACGACGACGACCAGTTGTCGAAGGGTGCGGAGATCTCGGCGGAACTCATTCAGACCGAGGATGCGCAGGAGCGGTTGCGGACGCTGTTCAGTCGGTGACGCAGCACGACGTCCGGGCTACGACCCCGAGCCCGGGACGGAACCCCCTCCGCCCGCTTCGCGGGCACCTCACCCCGTACCGGGGGAGGAGAATCGTGTGCGCATGACTCTGCTCCCCCTCCGGGGGAGCTGTCGCCGAAGGCGACTGAGGGGGCACGTCGCCGGCTCGTTCACCCCGCGATCCCAACATCTCCTGATCTCCTGCTCACCTGCTCTCCTGCTCTCGCCGAAGGCGCAGGGGCGCCCCAACCGCGGGACGCCCCTGCCTGCTCTCCTGATCTCCTGCTCTCCTGATCTCCTGCTCTCGCCGAAGGCGTCAGAACATCATCAGCAGGAAACCAAGGTCCCCGCCGTCGACCAGACCGTCGTCATTGAAGTCCGCATCACAGCTCGCCTTCGGCGGACACGGGCCCCACTGACTCAACAGGATGCCGATGTCCTCACCGTCGATGATGCCATCACCGTTGAGATCGCCCGAGGTGCCGTTGCCGTCATGGAAGATGGATCGGAACTCGACGGTGGTCGTCTCACCGAGGCGCTCCTGCCAGACGGCATGGATCGTGTCACCGTCGGGCGTGCAGCGGATCTGCGATTCGTACTGATTGGCGGGCCCGTCCGCGAGCGGCACCGGAACCGCCCAGGTGTCCCCGCGATCCGAGGTTCGGGTGACGAAGATGTCCAACTCCTCCGCCGGCAGACCGAGATGCTCGTAGCCATTGACCTCGGTGCCCCAGCCGACGATGAAGGTGTCGGCGTTGCGGGGTTCGGCCGGGTCGGGTGAGCTCGGCGTCTTGACGAGTCGCGGCTCCTTGACATTGATGGTCGTGTCGTCGATGTTCGACAGGTTGACCGGCTCGTCCCAGTTCATGCCGCCGTCGAAGGATCGACGAATCCAGAAGTTGTAGTTCGCAAGATCGGTGTACCGAGCGACGGCCCAGTCCGGCGTGTACGACCACCCGATCACGACCAGGTCCCCATCGATGATCGCGCGGTGCGCCCGGGCATCTTCGAACGAGTTGTCATCCGTCCCTGCGTCGAGCCCTTCGGAACTGCTGAGATTGATGCCGGGTGCGTTGCCGAAGGCCGCCTCGCGGGTGGTCGGATCCGCGGCGACGGGCGGCACGAGGTTCTCGGGAAGGAGACCGCCGATGCCCACGCGACCGATGATGTCCGACGGACCGCCCTGGTCGTACTCACCCTGCTTGTAGAACATGAAGAGCTTCACGCCGCTCTCGGGACCGGGCGTGCCCTGATTGACGAAACGCACGCGACGGGCGTTCTCGTCGGGCTTGCTGACGATCCATCCCGCGCCGGCGGTCGGATCGGGCATCGAGTCATCGAAGGCGGAGAAGACGTGGTATCGCACGTACTTGCCGTCATCGAGCCCTTCGAGGCCCTTGGTCTCTTCGTACGCGACGATGGCCTTGCCGCCCTCGAGCGAGAGGTTCG
>CAYZSH010000034.1:0-17115 GCA_964481025.1 uncultured Isosphaeraceae bacterium | reverse complement strand
GGATCGCTGCTCCGCAAGGAATCCCGCGGCAGTCACTACCGCACCGACTTCCCGAAGCGGCACGACGGCGACTTCCTCAAGACCTCGGTCGCCCGACTCGATCCCTCGACCGATCGCTGCACGATCGCGTACGAGGACGTCGAGGTCGGACTGGTCGTGCCTCGCGAGCGGAACTACGCCAAGAGCCACGCGCCGGCCAAGGAAGAGGCGACGCCCGCCGCGGCGGCGAGCTGACGCGATTCGGCTTCAACACTCGACTGATGCGACGCGACCGCGGGCTTGAGCCTGCGGTCGTGTCGCTATCCGGCCGTTCCGTTTCGAAGGAGCGGGAGATACAGCGTCGCGACGGCGAACACCATCTGCATCCCGGCGACGCCAACCGCCGCGACGCCGAGTCGTCCGTTCGTGACCGGGCCCGCCTCCGTTCGGGCGTTGGCAGCGGCCGCGAGTCCCCAGCCGATCGCAAGCAGCGCCGGCGGATCGAAGTACCGCTGGAACGCCTGCGCGTTGGCGGTGTAGGCGGCGAGGAACGACAGGCCGAATCCGAGCATGAGCCAGGCCGCTCGTTCGCGACCGGCGCTTCGGGCGAGTCCGAGCATCGTTCCCGCCGCGAGTCCGCCGAGCGTCGCCCCCGCGAGAAGCACCGTCGATCGGCCCGCGACGACCGGAAGACGATCGGCCAGCGTCCAGAGCCAGCCGCCGTTGCGACCGACGTCGATGCCGGGGGCCGAGTCGAGCAGCAGCCCCGCGGCGAGTCCGACGACCGTTCCGATCACGGCGCGACGCCGGATCGAGTCGTCCTCCCGCCAGTACGGGAGCAGCACGAGCATTGCAGGCATCGCGTAGACGCCGACGAGCGTCAAGGTGTACGGCGTCACCGCGACGTTCAGTCCACCGGCGTGCGTCGCCGCCCCGCTGCCGCCGGGCTGGAACATCGGCGGCACGAGTCCGTGCCAGCGGACGATGAAGGCCCCGAGCACCGCGAAGGCGGCGACGACCCCGATCGCGAGCACGATCGACGGTGAGAACGAATCGCCGTCGTCGAGACGATCGCGGAATGGCAGTCGCCGTCGGATCGTCGGCCGGCCGAGCATCGTCGCCATCCAGGCGACCGCGGTCGGCCAGACGTTGATCTGTCGCACCAGCACCGAGAGCACCATCGCGACGCCGGAGGTCGTCGAGCCTGCGATCGACGGCCGGGTGAAGATCGCGACGCCCATCGAGATCGCGGCGAGCGCGAGGGCGAGATCGTCGGTCATGACCCAGATCGCGTTGCCGAGGACGTACGGCGAAGCGGCGAGCGGCAGCGTGCAGGCGACCGCGAGCCAGGCCCCCGCGACCCGTGAGGCGAAGAACCACGCGATCCAGACGAGCGACGCGCCGAAGAGGCAGGTCGCGGACTGGAGCAGCGTCTCGGAGTCGCCCCCGACGCGGATCAGCCCCGCGAGGGCGAGGTGCATGCCGGGCGTCGTCGCGCTGTCGTAGTCGTCGAGATCTGGCGTCGGCCAGTCGGCGGCGAAGGCGCGGATCACCGGGACATGGTTGCGATCCATGTCGATCGACTTCGACGGGAACTGGTCGAGCCCGAGAAGCACGGGGCCGAGCGTCGCGATCAGGAACGCGATGGCGAGCAGGATGCCCGCCGGATGCCCTGCGCCGGAGCTCGGCGTCGGTCCGCCGGCGTCGCGACTCACGGCGTGGTCGCCGCGTCGGGATAGATCAGTCGAGCGAGAAGGTCCTCGGCTCCCGGCACGTAGAGGCACGCGAAGAGGCCGGCGACGAAGAGCGCCAGCGAGATCGAGATGACCGCGTCCTCGCGGATCGCCGCGAGCGGACTGTCTCGTTCGCCGAGGTTCGCGCGGCGGTAGAACCGGTGCACGGTGATGACCACGAACGGCGTCAGCAGCGCGAGTCCGGAGGCGCGGATGCCGAAGAGGCTCGCCGCGTGCGGGCTCAGGGCGTAGAGCACCCAGCAGAGGACGACGGTGACGCCGCTCATGCCGAGCAGCCAGTTGAGCTCGAAGCGATCGTCGTATCCGGCGGGGCTCGTCCACCCCGTGTCTGCGGCCTTGGCGGCCGCGAGGTCGCACATCCGCTTGATGAAGGCGAGATAGAGCGTCAGGAAGAAGACACAGCCGAGCAGCCAGGTCGAGACCGGCCGGTCGATCGCGAAGGCGCCGACCGTCGCCCGCATGGCGAAGCCGGTCGCGAGCACCACCGCGTCGACGATCGCCACCCGCTTGAGTCCGCCGTTGTAGAGGACCTGCAGCACGAGGTACCCGGTGAGGACGCCCCCCACGGCCTTGTCGACGAGGAAGCCGAGTCCGAGACCGGCGGCGATCAGGACCGCGCCGAAGCGGACGCCGGTCTGCGGGCTGATCCGACCCGCGGCGATCGGACGGTGCCGCTTGCGAGGGTGCAGGCGATCACGCTCGGCGTCGAGGGCGTCGTTGATCGCGTAGAAGCCGGAGGCGAGCAGGCTGAACGCGGCCACCACGACCGCGGTGTCGAGCAGCCAGCCGGAGAGCACCTCGCCGCGAGCCTCCTCGGGGAGGGCGGGCAGCGAGAAGACCAGCGCGGGCAGGATGAAGACGTTCTTCACCCAGTCCTGGGGTCGCATGAGTCTGAGGAGGTCGAGGGGCATGCAGGATCCGGGGGTCGCGGACTCGTCGATCCGGAAGCGGGGCCTCCGGGTCGCCGACTCTCTGGTTTATCGTCCATCCGCCCCCGGCTCGCCACTCCGGAATGCCGGGTGGCCCGTCCCCGCCCCGGCGGCGAAACCGCCGCGGGAACGGCCGCGAATGCCGTCGTGGTACGATTCGCCGCTCATCCGGTTCACGCCAGCGTCCGGATGCGTCGTCTCCCGAACCGCCCTTCCCCGAACCGCGAGGAACGAGTTCCGATGGTCGCCCCGAACGCCTCCGACGCCCGCACCGTCCGTATCCGAATCAAGCGTCAGGACGGCCCCGGCCGGCCGGTCCGCTGGGAGGAGTTCGACGTTCCGTATCAGACCGGCGCGAACATCATCTCGTGCCTCCAGTGGATCGCCGCCCATCCGAAGACCGTCGACGGTCGCGACACGACGCCGGTGGTCTACGACTCGGGCTGCCTCGAGGAGGTCTGCGGCGCCTGCACGATGGTGATCAACGGTGGCGTGCGTCAGAGCTGCACCGCCCTCATCGAGAACATCGTCGACGACACGAACACCATCACGCTCGAGCCGATGAGCTCGTTCCCGGTGGTCCGCGATCTCGCGGTGGATCGGGCGCGACTCTTCGCGGCGCTCGAGCGGGTCCGCGCCTGGGTCCCGATCGACGGCACCTACGACCTCGGCGCCGGTCCGATGGAATCACCCCGCAACCAGCTCACCCGCTATCAACTCAGCCAGTGCATGAGCTGCGGCTGCTGCATGGAGGCGTGTCCGCAGTTCAACCTTGAAGAGGACGAGTCGGCCTGGGACACGTCGTTCGTCGGCCCCCATGCGATCTCGCAGGCGCGGTACTTCAACATGCACGAGACCGGCGCGATCCTCGCCGACGACCGCATCGACCTGCTCTCCGCGGTCGGCGGCGTGAGCGACTGCGGCAACGCCCAGAACTGCGTGAAGGTCTGCCCGAAGGAGATCCCGCTCACCGAGTCGATCGCCGCGATCGGCCGGGCGGTCACGGTCCGAAGCATCAAGCGGTTCTTCACCGGCTGAGCGTGAACGGGCGAAGGCGCCCGCGACTACACGAGATCCGAAAGCACACCATCGGCCAGCATGACGGCATCGTCCGTGATGCGGAGATGGTCGTCGCGCCACTCCAGACGGCCGCCGGCGAGGTGTCCATCCACGATCGCTCGGCGGCGTGGATCCCCCGCGAGCAGTGGCTCCACGGTCGACCGCGGCATGCCGGCCCGCAGGCGCAGTCCCAGCATGAGCACCTCGCCCCGCGCGGTGTCGGCGTCGGGGCGATCGACGTCCGTGACTCGTGCGAGTCCGTCCCCTTCGATCCAGTCGTCGAGCCGCGGCACGTTGCGATACCGCACGCCGCGCAGGTTCCCCGCCGCCGCCGGACCGATCGCGATCCACTCCCCCGCCGTCCAGTAGACGACGTTGTGGCGACACGCCTCGCCGGGGCGGGCCCAGTTGCTGATCTCGTAGTGCTCGAATCCCGCGGCTGCGAGCGTGTCGCGCACGACGTCGTACATCGCCGCCTCGATCTCGTCGTCGATCGCGTCGATCCGTCCGAGCCGTCGCTTCTCAGCGAGCGGCGTGCCCGGCTCGAAGACCAGTCCGTAGCACGAGAGATGATCCGGCTCGAGGGCGAGGGCCTGGTCGAGGTCGCGTCTCCAGTCGTCGAGCGTCGAGCCCGGGATCCCGAAGATGAGGTCGAGGTTCAGTCGTCGGATGCCTGCGTCCCGCAGCCGGCCGACCGCGCGGGGCACGCTCGCGGGGTCGTGATGGCGTTCGAGCGTCTCGAGATGTCGCGGATCGAAACTCTGGCAGCCGAGGCTCGTCCGGTCCGCCCCGCCCTCGACGAGGGCCGCGGCGATCTCCTCGGTCACGGTCTCCGGATTCGCCTCGACGGTGAACTCCTCGAGGGCATCGCCCGCGAAGTTGCGGATCGCGGCGAGGACGCGTCGAAGATCGTCGGGCTCGAGCATCGTCGGCGTTCCGCCGCCGACGAACGCGGTGCGGAGCCGCGAGGTGTCGACGATCGCGCCGGCGGCCACGAGTTCTCGCTCGAAGCGGTCGGCGAAGAGACCGATCCGATCCCGCTGATCGACGAGGGAATAGAAGTCGCAGTAATGGCACTTGTGCCGGCAGAACGGCACGTGCGCGTACAAGGCATCCGGCACGGCGCCCGTCAGGATCGTGGTGGCGTCGCGGCCGGTACGGCCGTCGTCATGGATGGGAAGGTGAATGCCTGCGTCGGACACGCGGCGAGTGTACGCCGGGCCGGGGACGACTCTGATGCGTCGCCAGTCCGGCTCAGGCCGCGTCGGCGTCGTGGTCGGGCTTCGCGAGGTTCCGCGGCGCCGCCGGGTCCCGCATCACCGGGATCCGGATGTTCGTCCCGCACGAGCGGCAGCGGACGAGCTTGCCCCGGGCGTGATCGGGCACGGCCAGGACACGCTGACAGCCCAGGTTCGGGCACATGATGCGGATGACATGCGGTTCGTTCACGCCTCGGTCTCCCTGGACCGCCCCCGTCGAATGGACGCGACCGGTCGGTCACGTCAGGAAGATCGGCTCGCCCGGATCCGCACTGAAGCGGGATGCGGCATTCCCGCGTCGGCAGGATGCGCGGGGGTCTCCTAGAATCGTCGTTTTCCCGGAGCCCGCATGGTCCAGCCCACGCCAGTCGATGCCTCGACTCCCCGCCACACCGCCGTCGTCGGTCTCCAATGGGGCGACGAGGGCAAAGGCAAACTCGTCGATCTGCTCGCCCCCGAGCACGACTGCATCGTCCGATACAACGGCGGTGCGAACGCCGGTCACACCGTGGTGGTCGGCGACGAGCGGTACGCCCTGCACCTCGTCCCTTCGGGCATCCTCTTCCCGGGCTGCACCTGCGTGATCGGCAACGGCGTGGTCGTCGATCCGGGAAAGCTGCTCGAAGAGATCGACGGCCTGCGGGCCCGCGGCATCGAGGTCGGCGACAACCTGCGGATCTCCAATCGGGCGCACGTCGTCATGCCGTATCACAAGGCGATCGACGGGGCGCTCGAGGAGTTCATCGCCGGCGGCGGTCGCGACGCGATCGGGACCACCCGCCGCGGCATCGGACCGGCGTACGCGGACAAGGTCTTCCGATCGACGGCGATCCGGGTCGGCGACCTGCTCCACCGCGACCGGCTCGAGACCCGGCTCGACATGATCTGCCGGCTTCGCTCGGCACAGCTTCGATCGCTTGGGGCCGATGAGGCCGAGATCGCCGCGGCGGTCGATCAAGCTCGGCTGCTCGATGACGCCGCCGCGTGGGCGGATCGTCTCGCCCCCCACATCTGCGACACGACCTGGCTCCTGCACGACGCGCTCGCGGCGGGTGAACGGCTGCTCTTCGAGGGCGCGAACGCCTGTCTGCTCGACGTCGATCACGGCACGTATCCCTTCGTGACGAGTTCCAACTGCTCGACGCTCGGCATCCCGGCGGGCACCGGGGTTCCGCTCGGTCGGATCGACCGCGTGCTCGGGATCATGAAGGCGTACTCGACCCGCGTCGGTGGCGGCCCCTTCCCGACCGAACTGCGGGACGAGACCGGTGACCGGATCCGCGAACGCGGACGCGAGTACGGCACCACCACCGGTCGCCCTCGCCGCTGCGGCTGGCTCGATCTGGTCGCCGTCCGCTACACCGCGATGGTCTGCGGCGTGACCGGCATCGCCTGCACGCTCTTCGACGTGCTCGGCGGCTTCGACGAGGTCCGGCTCTGCACGGGGTACCGGTTGCCCGACGGTACGGTGACCGATCGCTTCCGGCCCGACGCGCTGGATCTGGCCGAGGTCGAGCCGGTCTACGAGACCTTCGAGGGCTGGCCCGACCCCGAGGTTCGGCCGTCCGATCGGGACGACCTGCCCGACGCCGCTCGCCGGTACCTCGATCGCATCGAGGAGGTCGTCGGAGTGCCCATCGAGATCGTCAGCATCGGACCCGAGCGGTCCGAGGTGCTCGTCGCCGGATGATCAGGACGGCCCGCAGGAGGCGCGACGCGTGAGTGGTTCGGAAGATTCTGCTGCGACCCCGACGACCGGTTCCTGCGCGGACCCGGCGCTCGATCCGTCGTCGCTCCCGCGGCACGTGGCGATCATCATGGACGGAAACGGCCGCTGGGCGAACGCCCGTGGCCTCCCCCGCATCGCGGGTCACAAGGCCGGTGCCGAGACCGTCGATCGCATCACGACCGAGTGCGCTCGTCTCGGACTCGACGCCCTGACGCTGTATTCATTCAGCAGCGAGAACTGGAAGCGCCCCGCCGACGAGGTGGACGCCCTCATGACGCTCTGCCACGCCCATCTCGTCGAGCAACGCGACCGGATGATCGAGAACGGGATCCGTTTCCGCCGGATCGGGCGCCGCGAGGGCCTCCCCGCCTCGGTGCTCGACGCCGCCGACGCCTGCGAGGAGGCGACCGCCCACGGCGAGGGTCTCACCCTCTGCCTCGCGCTCAACTACGGGGCCCGGGCGGAGATCGTGGACGCGACCCGTCGGCTCGCCACGCAGGTCAGGGCTGGCGAGCTCGATCCGGCCGAGATCGACGAGACGCGGTTCGCCGCCGCACTCGACACCCACGGGCTCCCCGACCCCGATCTCCTGATCCGGACCGCCGGCGAGATGCGGATCTCGAATTTCCTGCTCTGGCAGATCAGCTACGCCGAACTCGTGGTCACCGACGTCGCCTGGCCGGACTTCGGCGAGGACGATCTTCAGGCCGCGTTCCGAACCTTTTCAGGCAGATCCCGTAGATTCGGCGGGGTCTGAAGGCGTCCGGCAAGGACCGAAAACCTCGTCGAAAGCGCCGGGGTCGTCGGATCCGTGAACACCGACGACTCGGATGACGATTCTGAATTCGGTGCGGTCAGGGCCCGTCGTCCCGATTCCGACGCGTCGCCGCCCGGCGTTCTTCTACAATCTCGTCGCAGGATGCCACGACCCGTTCCCGAGGATGCCCGAGACCATGCCGAAGATCAGTCACGCCTTCAGCCCCGCTCCCGAGGATCGGCCCCGCGGAGGCCAGTCGGTTCGATCGTCGATCCGTCTGGTCCTGACGCTGCTCGTGGCCGGGGTGCTGGCCGCGGTCACCGAGCCGGCCGCGGCCCAGCTGGGCTCGGCGGTGGCCTCCAAGTCTCGCGGGGCCGCACAGTTGGGTGCTCCCTGCGGCCAGTGCACCGGTGACCTCAACGGCGATGGGCAGCTCAACGAGCTCGACATCATCGTCTTCGATCTCTACGAGGCTGGATTCCCTCAGAACCTCTGCGCCGACTTCACCGCCAATCCGACCGGCCTGCCGGGATGGCCGCCGCCCGACGGCGTGGTGGACGAGTGGGACAAGCTGTTCCTGACCACCACGATCAACGCATCCGATGGTTCGTGCATCGATGTGTGTGGTGCCGGGGATCGGGGCTGTCTCGTGGAAGCGGTACCCGGCGACGCCTCGATGACCGGCTGCGACGATGCGGTCTGCTGCTCGGTGGTGTGCGAGATCGACCCCCAGTGCTGCTCGGTCATCTGGGACGCGGGGTGCGTCACCATCGCTCAGAATCTCTGTGTTCCGGAGAACCCCGACACCCGCCCCGATGCGGGCGACTGCCTCTGCGAGCACTCGTTCGCGGCGCCAGCACCCGACTGCGTGAAGGTGCACGGGTATGCAGGGTGTGCGGACGTCCGCTGCTCCGCGCTGGTGTGCGCCGTCGATCCGGCGTGTTGTCAGGGCGCCTGGGACGCGGACTGCGTGGCCATCGCGAAGGCGCAGTGCCAGGACGCGTGTTCCAACGCCCTGCTTCGCGATTCCGTCTGCGAGCTTCGTCCCGAATGCTGCGGCTACTGGACCGTGGATCCGGCGACGGGCAACGAGGTCTACGTCACCGACTGGGATTCCTCCTGCACCGAGCTCGCGGCGCTGATCATCATCAACGAACCCGGCCTTCAGATCCGGTACTTCCCAAGCAACGGTCTGCTCTGCGATCCGGTGAACGAGGAACCCCGGCCGCTCGACATCCAGCTCGACGATGTGCGGGCGCTCTTCTGCATCATGAACCCGGCGTACTGCACGCCCTCGGGGCAGACCGCGTTCACCAACGGCGTGGCGCAGTGCATCATCAAGCTGGAAGCCAACTATCCCGGATGTGCGGAACTCTTCGCCGCCGGCGAGTGGGATGCAGGCTGTGCGCAGATCGCCGATCAGCTCTGCCGCTGGCCGGATCCGCTGGAGGTCGGACTCGGCGATTGCCTCCGGGTTCACGATGGCGGCGGTTGCAGCGACGGCTTCTGCACGTCGCAGGTCTGCGAGATCGATCCCGCCTGCTGTGACTCCGACTGGGACCTGGCCTGCGTGCGGCTCGCCGCGGCTCGATGCGTGCTCGTGCCCTCGCCCGCGACCGGTCGTCCGGACGTGCGGGCGGTCGGCGCCACGGCGGTCCGGGATGACATCGACTTCGGATGCGGCTCGAAGGCAGCCGGCGCCTGCTGCTACGCGAACTTCAGCCCGTACTGCGATGACGCGGCGTGCTGTCAGCTGGTCTGCTCGTACGACGAATACTGCTGCAACGCTCGATGGGACGAGTACTGCGCCCAGCTCGCCACCGACGGCTGTGCGATCCTCACGGAGCGGTGCACCTGCGGCCCGAAGGATGTCGCCTTCCCGCCCTTCAGTCGGTCCTGCTTCGATGCTCGTCCGACCAACGCCCAGTGGCAGACGGGGTGCGACGACAGTCTCTGCTGCAACGCGGTCTGTCTGATCGACCCCTTCTGCTGCGAGGTCCGATGGGACTCGATCTGCGCCGAGGGCGCGGGTCAGGTCTGCAGCTCGATCTGCGACGACCAGCCGGGCGGACCGATCTGCCTCGCCTGCACGGACCCGCTCGCGGGCTCCTGCTACGCCAAGCATCTGACCCCGGGATGCGAGGACGAGCGATGCTGCCAGACGGTCTGCGAGGTCGATCTGGTGTGTTGCACGGTGGAGTGGGACGGAAGCTGCATCGAACTGGCGGAAGAACTCTGCACCGAGTGCGGCGACATCTACGCGGGCAGCTGCCTCTCGCCCCATGCCGGTCCCGCCTGTGCCGACGCCGCGTGCTGCGTCGCGATCTGTGCGGTCGATCCGTACTGCTGCAACACTCGCTGGGACGGATCCTGCGCTTCGCAGGCCGCCAACTCCGAGACCTGCGTCTCGGCCTCGGCGTGCGGCAGCGCGAACGCCCGAGATTGCTACATCGCCAGCATCACCCCCGGTTGCTCCGATGCCGCCTGCTGCGAGCGGGTCTGCTCGGAGTTCGACTCGTGGTGCTGCGAGGTCCGTTGGGATGCCATCTGTGCCACGCAGGCGTTCGCGTTCTGCAATCCGCCTCAGGCCGGCGGGACCCGGCTGCCATGCGACGTGAGGCACACGACCCCGGGCTGCAACGATCCGCAGTGCGCATCGGCGATCTGCTCGATCGCGGGCTTCGAATACTGCTGCCTCAACCGCTGGGACACCAACTGCGTGCAGGCGGCGGAGGCTCTCTGCATCGGTCTCTACGTCTGCCCCGGCCCCGGGGACTGCGAGAAGGCCCACGCCACGCCGCTGTGTGACGACCCTTCGTGCTGCAACGCGGTCTGTGCGTATGACCCGGCGTGCTGCCGGATCGAGTGGGATGCGGGCTGTGCGACGCTGGCGATCACCACCTGTCGCGTGCCCAACGAGTCGACGTCTGACTGGAGCTGCCCCTGCGAGGGAAGCTGCTTCACCGCCCGAACCGAGGACGATCCCAGTCCGGGCTGCAACGACGGAAGTTGTTGTGCGGTCGTCTGCCGGATCGACGAGACGTGCTGCACCGAGAACTGGGATGAGGCGTGCGTGGACCTGGCCTCCTTCTATTGCGGTGCCGAGCCGGTCTGCGGAGCGCCCGCGGCGGGTTCGTGTCTCGACGTCTCCGAGACGCCGTTCTGCGACGACGCGGAGTGCTGCAGCGCGGTCTGCGCGATCGACACCGTCTGCTGCACCGATCGCTGGGACTCCTTCTGCGTCTCGCTCGCACAGGATCGATGCCGTCGCGGTTGCGGCGTGGAGTCGGCGGGGTCGTGCTTCTTCCCGCACCTGAGTCCGGGCTGCGAGGACATGACCTGCTGCCTCGCGGTGTGCGAAGCGGACATCTTCTGCTGCAACACCATCTGGGACGGCACCTGCGCCGAGATGGCGATCGGTGACCCGGCCGCCAACCCGCCGGTCCCCGGACTCTGCGACGTCCCCGAGTGCGGCGAGTTCGCCGCGGGTGACTGCTGCGAGATCAGCCTCTCGCCGAGCTGCAACGACAAGCGATGCTGCAACTCGGTCTGCGAGACCGACTCGTTCTGCTGCGACGTCACCTGGGACATCGAGTGCGTTCGACTGGCGCGGCAGGACGATCGTTGCGGCTGCGGCGCCAACTGGGACTGCGGCGAGCCTTGCTCGGGCGACTGCTGTGTCCCGAACTTCACGCCGAAGTGCAACGACGAGGCGTGCTGCACCGCCGTCTGCGACATCGACTCGTACTGCTGCGACGTCGAGTGGGACGTGGTGTGTGCCTCCGGAGCCCTGCAGACCGAGGGATGCACCGGTCCCGACGAGGCGTGTCCGGCGCCGCAGTGCGGTGATGCCGATGCCGGTGACTGCTGCTACGCGAACGGTACGCCGTCGTGCAGCGACGAAACGTGCTGCGACGCGATCTGTCTGGATGACCCGGCGTGCTGCGACATCGCCTGGGACTCGATCTGTGCGGCCTCGGCTGCGGTCGAGTGCGACGTGTGCACCAGCGGCCTCGAGTGTGGAAGCCCCGATGCGGGTGACTGCACGGTCGCCAACGACACGCCGTACTGCGACGACGAGGGGTGCTGCAACTTCGTGTGCCAGATCGAGTTCTTCTGCTGCGTCGGCAACTGGGACGAGTACTGCGCCGCCCTCGCCGAGAGCGTGTGCCCGTCGCCGTGACCCGGTCGCACGTCGAGTTCGTTCGACGCCGACAGCAGAACCGCTGAACCCGCCGGCCCGGTCCTCATCCGAGGATCGGGCCGGTGGTCCTTCATTCAGTGACTGTTCAGGCGTCCCGGCGAACGACGAGCATCGTCAGATCGTCGCCGAGTCGGTCGCGACCGCACCATTCGACGAGGTCCGCATGGATCGCGACGGGATCGGGGCCGTGTCGGGTGATCGAGGCGTGCAGACGATCGAGGTCGTATCGGCCGTCAGAGGGATCGCGCCCGGGCTCTTCCACGAGCCCGTCGCTGAAGACGATCAGTGAGTCGCCAGGCTCGAGCTGAAGTTCGGCTTCGTCCGTCTCCGTCCGGTCGAGGCCGATGATCCATCGTCCGTTGTCCGGGACGGTCTCAAGACGGCCGTCAGCCCGGTGCACCAGCAGGTGGCCGTGCCCGGCATCCACGAACCGTACGGAGCCATCCGGGCCGACTCGACCGCACCAGAGGGTGATGAAGACGTCATCCGGCGTGTTGCGAATGGCCCAGTCGTCGAGTCGGGCGACGAGCTCGCCCGGACCCAGCCCGATGTCGACGAGCGTGTCCGCACAGGCCTGAGCCCCTGCCATGACCAGTCCGGCACGGGCGCCCTTGCCACTCACGTCACCGAGCATGACGTGCAACGAGTCGCCCACGGCCCGGACCTCGAGCAGGTCGCCCGCGATCTCGACGCCCGGAACGGCGAGTGACCGCCAGGAGAGCGATCCGACTCGGCCGGTCGTCTCCGGGAGCAGGAGTTCCTGCACCGCGCGGGCCGACTCCATCTCGGCGAGGAGTCGGGCGCGTTCGGTCTCGGCCCGTCGACCACGCTGCATCCGCAGGGCGACCTCGCACAGCGCGGCCACCGCGTCGAACCAGGCCACGAGCTCCGGATCCTCGCCGCGGGTCGCGCGCCGATCGGCGTAGAGGGTGTACGGCTGGGCGTCTCCGTCGGAGATGATCCTCGCGAGCGCCTCGCCGGCGCCGGAGGCGATGATGCTCTCGGCGCCGCTGAACTCGGGGTGTTCCTCCATCCGCACCGTGGTCGCTCGCCCGAGCGCCTCGTTGACGAGCGTGCGCGAGAACGGACGCGGATTCCGCTCCTCGGCGCGATCGCGGGCTCGCAGCGAGGCGGCGCGGGCGTCATCACCGTCGATCTGAAGCACCATCGCACGGTCAAGGTCGCTCGCCTGCAGCAGCGAGTCGAGCATCGCGCCGAAGATCTCCACCTCGCCGCCTCGGCGGATCGCGCGTTGCACCGCCTCCACGAGGGCGTCGAAACGCTCGCGAAGGAACGGCGCGGCGACCGCGTCCTGAATCGTGCCCATCGTCATCGACGAGGACAGCAACTGGCCGCGCGACTTCGCGGCGCCGCCGATCACGAGCGTCCACGGCAGGATCTCGATCACATCGCCGACGCAGACCACGACCGACTCGCCGGGATCGAGCGTCCTTCCGTTCAACGTCGTGCCGCGTGTCGAGTGCAGATCCTCAAGGATCCACTCGCCATCGGCCGCCGGGCGGAACGACGCATGTCGTCTCGAGACCCCGGGGTCGGGGAGCATGATGTCGGCGTCACGGGCGCGGCCCACGATCACCGGCGACGTGATCTCCCGGATCTCCTCGTCGAGATCGGTGATCTCCGGGTTGCGGAAGCGGACTTGGAGTGGTTCCGTCACGCCGCGCATCGTACCGGCCGGAGGATCAGGGCGGCGAGAGCGGAATCCCGGTCTCGACGCTCCAGAGCCCGAGATTCGCCAACGGCCAGGCGGAGAGCGCGTCGTTCTGGCCGTCGCCTCCCGCCGGAGGCCGTTGCCCCACCAGCGGTTCGAGTGCATCGCGGACGTCCGGATCCTCGAGCATCGACGTCGACCAGGCGGCGAACGGGGTCGGGAAGCTCGCCTTGGGCCGTCGAATGATCTCGTCGGGCAGACGCGACGCGAACCCGCGGCGAAGCGCGATCTTCGTCGTGAAGTCGGTGGCCCCGGATTCGCCGAGCCTGAACAGGTCCGCGGTGGCGATCCGCGCGACGGTCTCGGCGACGCGTCGGTCGGCGAACGGTGGTCGCGCCTCGACCGAGGAGAGCATCGACGCGTGATTCAGTCGGCCGAGCAGCCCGGAGAGATTCACGTCCTGCAGCCACCCGAGGTACGTCCGTTCATCGTCGGCGGGGCCGGCGGCGGCGATCGACCGGATGGTCTCCTCGAGCAGTCGAGTCTCGTTGCCGAGTGCCGACGCCCAGTCCGGGGCGAGCATCGCTCGCTGCCGGGTCGGCGCGATCCACGCGATCGTCTCGACGAGCGTCGCGGCCGCGGCCTCGGCCGACGGCGTCGTGGCCGCGATCGCCCCCGCCACGCGAAGCACCGGCTCGTAGCCGCCAAGGAGTTCGTCCGCGCCCTCGCCGCTCAGAGCGACCTTGATCCCGGCCCGGGCGACGCCCTCGGCGAGGGCCTGGATCGCGATCTCGTTGGGCGTGCCCAGCGGGACCGCCAGCGTGCGAACCATGCCACGCCACCGCTCGAGCGGCGAGACGCCGACCGACGGATCGACCTCGGTGCGGCCGAGTCCGAGTCGCTCCGAGAGCAGCGCAGCCGCGGTCCGGTCGTGATCGTCCCGGCCGTCGCCGCCGATCGCGGTGAACGTGCGGAGGTCGGGGAGTCGGTCGTGGACGAGCGTCGTGATGATCGCGCTGTCGAGTCCACCCGAGAGCAGCGTGCAGACCTCGACGTCGCTCTGGAGATGTGCCGCGACCGACTCCTCGATCGCGGCCGACAACGCCTCGTCCGCGGCCAGTCCGTGCAGTTCGCCGGTCGGCACCGGCCGGGTCCACCACCGTCGCGTCGTCACCCGCGGCGTTCGGCCGTCGAGTTCGACGTCGACGACCTCTCCGGGGCGGACGGTGCGCACGCGGTCGAGCATGGTGCGATCGCCGACCGTGATCCGGATCGACGCCAGGTACGCCGAGAGGGTCGCGGGATCGACCCGGGCGTCCGCACCGAGCAACTCGCGCAGCGGCGCCATCTCGCTCGAGATCGCGAATCGCGTCTGGTCGATCCTCGCGTAGAGAAGCGGCACCACCCCGAAGGCGTCACGGGCCAGCATGAGTCGTCGCACGCGGGGGCGATACCACGCGATGGCGAACATCCCGCGAAACCGGTCGATCGCCGACTCGCCCCATCGAGCGACCGCGGCGGCGGCGGTCTCCGCGTCGCAGGCCGTCGCGAACCGTTCGCCCTGCGTCTCGAGTTCACGCCGCAATTCGCGATGGTTCAGCAGTTCGCCGTTGAAGACGACCACGCAGGGGTCGTCGGTCGGTCCCCGCACGATCGGTTCCTCGCCGTGTGCGGGATCCATGATCGCCAGTCGGCGGTGGCCGATCATCGCGTGCGGGTCGCACCAGAGCCCCGCATCGTCGGGGCCGCGGTGACGGAGTCGATCGCGGAGCGAGGCGACCGTCGACTCGTCGAGTCCGGGCACGGCGTCGCCGGAAGCGAGGATGGCGAAGATGCCGCACACGGCCGAAACCCCAGATCAGCGATCGACGCCCCCGCGGGGCGTCCTGCCCTCTGTCGGCGTTCGGGGCGGGTCCACTTCAGGAAGCGGGGTTCCGGGACGAACTACTTGGTGCCCTTCGGCCCCCCGTCGTCCACGTACTTCTCCCGTACCGCCTGCTCGAGATCCACCTCGCAGATGTTGGCGATCGTGGTGAGCCAGGCGAGGACGTCGGCGAACTCCTCGCGGAGATTCGCCTCATCGCCATCGCCCCGCTCGCGATGGCCGAGTGCCTCGGCCAGCTCGCCCACCTCCTCGCTGAACCACAGGAACGTGCCCGGAACGCCACGGGCGGAATCGGTGGCGTGGTATCGGTCGCGGATGAGCTGCTGGAATTCGGCGAGACGCATGGCGGGTCCGGTTGACGGCGAATCGGTGGTCGGGCCCCGGGCGGTCCGAGGCGTCTCCGCATACTCTCATGTTCGTTCCCGGACGGGGTCGGATCGACCGACGATCCCCGTTCGTTCCCCCGCGACTGGATCAGAGTCCCCTCATGGCAGATCGCCGCTCTCGACAGGACGCCGGATCTTCCCTCTTCGAGTCCCACGTCCCGGACGCCGACGACCGGGATGACGCCTCCGAGGATGGGGGTGGTCTGGACCGCCTCGTCACGAGGGTCAGCGCGCGACCGAAGGGATGGGCGATGAAGTGGCGGCCCGACGAGTCGAAGTCGCTCGTCGAAGCCGAGGCCGATCGTCACCCCGCACGGTCGCCCGGTCAGTCTCCGGAGCCGGTGACGGTGCCGGCGGTCCCGGAGTCGAGCGAGCCGGAATCGAACGGACCAGAGCCTGAGATCGAGCGTGAGGAGCGATCCCAGGCGGTCGTCGAAACGGACGCCCCGGAAGTGATCACGAGCCGGACGTGGGCGGCCGAGAGCGATGCCGCCCATCGACATCCCCGAACCCCCGGCCTCGCCGCGACCGCCCCAACGCCGGCCCCGGCCGTCATGACCCGACCGACTCGGATCGATCCGATGCCGAGGCGGTCGTCGAGACTCATGCAGGCTGGCTGGCCGCTCGCAGCGATGCTGGCGCTGGCCTGGGGCACGACCGCCTGGGTGGGCGGTCCGACGACGAGCGAGACGGGGACCTCGTCCTCCGAACCCGCGATCGAATCGACATCATCCGAGCGGGTGCTCGCACGTCCGGAACCCGAGGCATTGTTCGACTCGGATCTGGCCCGCGAGGAGATCGCCTCGCTCCGGAACGAGCGGGCCCGGCTCATGCAGGAGGTCGATGCGGCCTTCATTCTGCTGCAGGATCACCGTCGTCTGAGCCGGGAGCTGCAGGAGTCCATGGCCAACAATCAAGGCGCGTCGATCGAGGTCGATGCTCTGGCCGAGGACGCTCGGCGCTGGGAGCGGCGGCACGAGGTCGCGGTGACGCGGCTGGACCAGATGGAGGCCGAACTTCAGGAAGCGGACCGCCGCGAGGCCGATCTCGAGCAGCAGATCGAGTATCTCCGCGGCAAGTTGAAGGCGGTCGACGGTTCCGGCGGGACCGACTAGAATCCGCGATCCGCCCGGCTGCGGTCTGGCGGACGACACGATCCAATCCGGTCCTTGTAGCTCAATTGGATAGAGCGCTGCCCTCCGAAGGCAGAGGTTGGTGGTTCGAGCCCACCCAAGGACGTTCAAGGCACGCGGCTCGTCCATTGGACGGCCGCGTGTCCTTTCACGCCCTTGCCGGCGGCTCCGCCGCCGCGGCCGCCGGGCGGCGGCCGGTGGTCTGCGATCTCGCCCTTCGGGCTCGATTCGAGCCCTCAGTCAACGAGACGTTCAAGGCACGCGGCTCGTCCTTTGGACGGCCGCGTGTCCTTTCACGTCCTTGCCGGCGGCTCCGCCGCCGCGGGCGCCCGGGGGCGGCCCGGGGGTGTGGGGCGCCCCGCCGGGCGG
>CAYZSH010000033.1:0-17162 GCA_964481025.1 uncultured Isosphaeraceae bacterium | reverse complement strand
GTTCGCGAACCTCGGTCGCCCCGACGCCGCGGGTGCGGCGCTGCTGGCGGCGGTCGAACACGGGTTCCGCGACTTCGAGACGATGAAGCACGATCCGGATCTCGCCTCGATGCGGGATCACGAGGTGTTCACCGCGATCCTCGAGGCGCGTGAGCGGGTCGATCGCACGGGCATGGATCGCCGACTGGACTCCTGGAAGCGGAAGCTCGGCGACGAGTACGTCTACGAGACCGACGAGCAGCGTCGCCTGCAGATCGCCACCGGACTCGGGCGGCGGGCGCACGCGGAGATGAAGGAGATGATCTCGCGTCTCGCCGACGAGCAGTCGCGGACGCTCTTCCCCGAGGTGCCGCTCGACTGGTGCCTCGTGATCGTCCCCTCGAGCGAGGACACCCCGGCGGTCTTCAAGGAACAGCTGGGCGTCGATGACCCGAACCGGACGCCCGGCGTCTATCAGCACGGCAAGCGGATGCTCGTGTCGCGGGACATCGGATCGAGCATGCGTCACGAGTTCACGCACCGCATGCACTGGGCGGACATGGACCGGCGACGTCAGCGGCACGCGATGTGGGTGCAGGAAGGTCTCGCCGGACTCTACGAGGACTATCGCTTCCGTCCCGACGGCTCGATCGAGTTCATCCCGAACATCCGACACAACATCGCCCGACGTCAGGTCACCGCGAACATGGACCTCTCGTTCGAGAAGCTGTTTCGACTGGAATCCGACGCCTTTCTCGCGGGCAACGCCCGGTACTACCCGCAGGTGCGGTCGCTCTTCGAGTTCCTCGCCGACGTCGGCATGCTGGAGACGTGGTATCGCACCTACTGCGACACCTGGGAGATCGACCCCACCGGCGGCAAGGCCTGGGAGAAGGTCTTCGGGCGTCCCCTCGACGACGTGAACGAACGCTGGCGTCGCTGGGTGCTCGGGCGCGGCCAGATCGACGACCGCGTGGACCACGGCGACGGGTCGATCGGCATCACCGGAGAGGAGGCGGGTGATGGCGTGCGGGTCGTCTCGGTGGTCGGCACGCAGGCCCGGCGCGGCGGACTCCGGGTCGGCGACGTGATCCTCAAGGTCGATGGCGAGGCGGTACGGTCCCGGGCCGAACTCATGATGGCGATCGCGGCCCGCGAGGTCGGCGACGTGGTGCGGCTGGAGATCCGCCGCGGCCGCGGGGTGAAGATCGTCATCGTGCGCTTGGAGCCGCTCAAGGCCGCGATTCGCGACGCCTGAGTGGAATCCGAACGCGGCCGGGAATCGGCGGTCCCGATTTCGGAGAGAATGCGTCCACCATGGCGACCGATCCTCACCGCACCTTCTCCGGCGACTTCAAACGGTTCTTCGGCCGTGGACTCGGCGTGCTCCTGCCGTCGGTCCTGACGCTCTGGATCCTGGTCAAGGCGTATCAGTTCATCGACTCGACCATCGCCCAGCCCATCAACTCCGGGGTCCGGACCGCGATCATCGAGTCGGCGCAGCGGACCGAGCAGGTCGGCCGACACTTCGAACCGACCATCGAGGACGTCGATCTCGAGATCGCCCGCCGGAAGACCGAACGCGGCAAGGACACCGACGCGACCGTGGTCCGCAACGACCTCATGGCGAGGAACGTCCGCGAATGGTGGAACGAGTGGTCGGTCCTGCTCGACTGGATCGGGATCCTCGTCGCGGTGCTCTCGGTCTACTTCGCCGGGCGACTCGTGGGCGGCTTCGTCGGGCGGCGGGTGTACCGACGTCTGGAGTCGATCATCACGAGCGTCCCGGTCTTCAAGCAGGTCTATCCCTACGTCAAGCAGGTCGTGGACTTCCTCTTCGCCGACGACAAGCCGATCCAGTTCAACCGCGTCGTGGTGGTCGAGTACCCGCGTCAGGGCATCTGGTCCGTCGGGCTCGTCACCGGGAGCACCATGCGGAGCATCGAGGAGGCCGCGGGCGAGGCGGTGACGGTGTTCATCCCGAGTTCGCCGACGCCGTTCACCGGTTACACGATCACGGTGCCGAGGGACGAGGTCCGCGAACTCCCGATCTCGATCGACGAGGCCCTGAGATTCACCATCTCGGGCGGCGTGCTCGTCCCGCCCGCCGAGGCGGTTCCCGATCGCGACACCACGAATCCGCCCCCCGCCGAGCCTCGGGACCGTATCCTTCCCGAAGGGACGTCCGGACCCGAGTGATGGTCCGGCGGGAACCCGAGGAGTCCAGACCATGCAGATCACCGTGTCCGGCCGTCACGTCGAACTCACCGAGCCCATCGAGCAGTACTGCAACTCGCGGTGCGACCATCTCGAGAAGTTCCGAGGCCACGTGCAGGCGATCACCTTCGTGCTCGACAAGGTCCACGACGACTTCGAGGTCGAGGCGATGGCCGACGTCGAGCACCACGCGGCGTTCGTCGCGAAGGCGAAGGACCACGACCTCTACGCCGGGATCGACGCGGCCGTGGACAAGCTGGTCCGACAGCTCCACGACTGGAAGGAAAAGATCTCCGACCACAAGTCCCACTGACCGGAGTCCGACATGAAGCTTCGCCAGATCGTGGTCGAGAAGGCCATCGTCCCCACCCTGACCGGCGTCAAGCGTGACGAGGTGCTGGCCGAACTGCTGGACGCGATGGTCGCGGCCGATGCCGCCCCCGCGGCCCATCGGGACACCCTGCTCAAGGGCATCATCGCCCGAGAGCGCCGGGGTTCGACCGGCTTCGGCCACGGCGTCGCCGTTCCGCACGTCAAGACCACCGAGGTTCCCACGATCCGGGTCGGGGTCGGAATCAGCGAGTCGGGCATCGACTTCGGGGCCCTCGACAAGCAGCCCGTCCACTCGGTCTTCATGCTGCTGAGTCCGGAGAGCCGGCCGGAGGAGCACATCGACGCGATGGAGGCGATCTTCGCCAATCTCAGCCGCGACCAGTTCCGACGCTTCCTGCGTCAGGCAAGCACCGCCGAGGACATCCTGACCCTGCTCGAGGAGGCGGACGCCGCGCAGGCAGGCTGACGCCCAGCGCGAGCCGCACGCCTCCGTTCACCACCAAGACATGCCGAGCAGGACCGTCACGATCAGCAACCGGCTCGGGCTGCACGCCCGGCCCGCGATGATGCTCGCCGAATGCGCGAGCGGATTCGCATGCGCGGTCACGATCCGCCGTGACGGCACCGACGAGGAGATCGACGGCAAGTCGATCATGCAGTTGCTGATGCTGGCGGGCACCTGCGGGACGAAGCTGAAGATCACCGCCGAAGGCGCCGACGCCACGGACGCGCTCGACGCGCTGGTGCGCCTCGTCGAGTCCGGCTTCGACGACGAATAGGCGGCTCCCGATCGATCGCATCGTCGCCTGCCGACTCACCGCCGGACTCACGCGGTGGTCACGACCCCCTCCGGCCCCGTCGGTCGGGTCATGAGTTCCCGGATCGCGGTCGCCGGATCGACGCCTTCGAAGAGCACGCGGCCGACCGCGGCGGTGATCGGCATCTCGATCTTCATCGGCTCGGCCCGTTCCAGCACGCTCGTCACCGTCGGAACACCCTCGACCACGCACGCCTGTTCCGCGATGTACGCCTTGAGCGACGCGCCGCGAGCGATCGCCTCGCCGCAGGACCGGTTGCGCCCCTCGGGGCTGAAGCAGGTCGTGGCGAGGTCCCCGACCCCCGCGATGCCGTAGAAGGTCGCGGGCGACGCGCCGCACGCCACGCCGAAGCGTGTCATCTCCGCGAGCCCGCGGGCGAGGAGGGCGCTCTTCGCGTTGAAGCCGAGGCCCATGCCGTCGCAGAGACCGGCCGCCAGCGCGATCACGTTCTTGAGCGCGCCCGCGAGCTCGACGCCGAGCGGATCGTCGCTCTCGTAGATCCGCAACCAGGGTGTGCCGAACGTCTCGCGAACCTGAACCGCGACCTCGCGATCCGCCGACGCCGCGACCATCAACGCCGGCTGCCGGCGGGCGAGCTCCGCCGCGATGGTCGGACCGCTCAGCACCGCGACCGGCGCCTCCGCGACGAGTTCATCCAGAATCTCGGTCGGCCGTCGGCCCGAGCCGGTCTCCAGTCCCTTGGCGGTGCTGACGATCGGCGTGGTGGCGGCGACATGCGAAGCCAGACGACTCCAGACCGGCCGCACGAACTGGGTCGGAATCGCGTTGACCGCGAGGTCCGCCCCCGCGAACACCGCCGGATCGGCCTCGAACTCGACGGCCTCCGGGATCTGCCAGTCGGGAAGTCGGGGACTTCGCCGGGTGGCCTGCAGCGCCGCGACCGAATCCTCGAACGGACCCCAGACCACCACGTCCTCGGCCCCCGCCTCGAGTGCGGCCCCGGCCATCACGAGTCCCATCTGGCCGTCACCGGCGATCACCACGCGTCTCGACATGGCCGAGAGTCTACGAGCGGGCCGCCCGGCCGCCACCGAGGCGAACTCCCGAGCCGCCGCGCGCGTATCGCGGGCACCCGATCCGGGCCGCCGGGGGATACACTCCCTTTCTCGGCCCGGTCGCTCGGCGATCCATGTCTTCGGCCGACTCGGAACGGGTGTTTCTCGCCCGCTTCCATCCCCGTCCGCACGATCCGAATCCTCGGAGCCCCCGCATGAGCCAGCTCGCGGCGACGTCCAACCCGCCCCTCGTCTCCTCCCCCTCGGAGGACACCTCCGATCAGGGCGGACGTCGGCTGGAACGCCAACTCTTCCTCGCCCTCCTGGGCGGCACGCTCCTGCTCGTCGGCGGCATCGCGAAGATCCTCGGCATGTCCGAGGCCGTCAGCGACATCCCCTCGGCGGTCGGAGCCATCATGCTGCTGCTGCCCCTGATCCGGGGCGCGTTCAAGGAGATCATGCGGGGCACCCCCTCGGGCGACGCCCTCGCCGCGCTCGCGGTCGTCGCCGCGATCGCGGTGAACCAGTTGCTCACCGCGGGCTTCCTCGCGTTGTTCCTGTGGCTCTCGAAGCTCGTGCTCAGCCGCACGGCCTGGGGTGCCCAGCGGGCGATCCGTGAACTCGTCGAACTCACCCCCGACATCGCCCGCCGACTCGGCGACGGCGGCGTCGAGTCCGAGGTCCGCCTCGCCGACCTCCGCATCGGCGACGTCGTCCGCGTGCGTCCCGGCGAGAACCTCCCGGTCGACGGACGGGTCGTCACCGGAACGAGTTCGATCAATCAGGCGTCGCTGACCGGCGAAGCCGTGCCGATCGAAGCCGCACCGGGCGTGGACGTCTACGCGGGCACCACCAACCTCACCGGCCAGATCGACGTGCAGGTCACCGCGGTCGCGGGCGAGACGACGATCGGCAAGGTCGAGAACCTCATTCGCGAAGCCGAGAGCGCCCGCAGCGATCGACAGGAACTCATCGAACGACTCGCCGGGTTCTACGTGCCGGTGGTCATCATGGTCGCGGCGCTCGTGTGGTTCTTCAGCATGCAGAACGACGCGATCCGCGACGACGCCGCGATCCGCGCGATCACCGTGCTCGTCGTGACCTGCCCCGGTGCCTTGCTCATCGCATATCCGACCGCGATGGTCGCCGCGTTCGCGAGTGCCGCCCGGCTCGGCATCATGATCAAGCAGACCCGGACGCTCGAAAGCGCCGCCGCGGTCGACACCGTGGTCATGGACAAGACCGGCACGCTCACGACCGGCCGCTTCGCGGTGAGCCGACTCGCCCCCGCGGAAGGCGTCGAAGGCGCGGTGCTCCTGCAGGCCGCGGCCGATGCCGAGCAGAGTTCGAACCACCCGCTCGCCCGCTCGATCCTCGAGACCGCGGAAAAGGCCCGCATCGTGCCCGCGACGATCTCGAACTACGAGGAGATCCACGGCCGGGGTGTGAGTGCGCAGCGTGAGGACGGCGTGATCCGCGCCGGCCGCGGCGCCTGGCTTCGTGAACTCTCGCCCGCGATCGCCGAACAGATGGCGGCGGTCGAGGAGCGCATCGCCGGCATGTCGAGCGTGCACGTCATGCTCGGCGACCGCTATCTCGGTGCCGTCGGCCTCGAGGACAAGCTCCGCCGCAACGCCGGGGACGTGATCCAGCATCTCCGCAAGCTCGGCGTCCGCCGGATCTGCATCTTCACCGGCGACCGCCTCGACGTCGCCCGGCGAGTCGGCATGTCGGTCGGCGTCGACTCGGTCGAGGCCGAGTGCCTGCCCGAGGAGAAGCACTCGGAACTGAAGCACCTGATCGCGAAGGGCCACCGCACGCTCGTCGTCGGCGACGGCATCAACGACGGCCCGATCCTCGCGAGCGCCGATGTCGGCGTGGCGATGGGTCTCTCGGGCTCGGACATCGCCACCAACTCCGCGGGCGTCGCGCTCATGCACGACGACCTGCGGCACGTGCCGTTCCTGCTTGAAATCGCCCGCAAGACCCGCGGGATCATCGCCCAGAACATCGCGGCGAGTCTGGTGCTCGCGGTGGTCGGCCTGGCGCTCGCCGCGACCGGCAACATCAACATCTGGGTGACCCCCTTCTATCAGGCGGTCGCGTACCTCTTCGTCATCCTCAACAGTCTGCGGCTCGTCCGCTTCGGCGAGGACTTCGCCGAGGATGAACAGGCTCGCCGGGCGCTCGAGGCCGAACGCGCCCGACTCAAGGGTCGGACCCGCGAGGCATCGGTGCGTCTGGCCCGGGGCTGATGATCCCGGCGAGGTCGTGAAAGTGGCGGGAGCGGTTCCCCAAGAACCTGCTTCCGACCTACGCTTCCACCCCTTCGCGGAGTCCGATTCGTGTTCCTGACCCTTGCCCAGCAGTCCGATCAGGCCGACCTCTCGATCCTCGCTCGCCTGCTCGACTCGGACAAGTTCACGATCCTCATGGTCTTCGGCGTTGGCGGACTGATCACGATCACCGCGATCCTGTCGGGCGTCATCCGATCGATCATGATCGGCAAGGCGAAGGAACGGACCCGGCAGGAGGTCGCCGCCTATGTCGCCGAGGGCTCCATGACCGCCGTCGAAGGCGAGCGTCTGCTTCGTGCCGGCGACTGGGACAGCGACGACATCAAGCGCGAGAAGATCATGCACGAGACGATCCGCGGCGGCTGATCCCGCTCGCGGCGGCTCCCGACCGGATACGGTTTCCTCGTGACCGCTCCGCTCGATCAGGCTTCGATTCGAGACACCATCGATCGCATCCGCGTCGTCCGACCGGACCTCGCGGAGGTGATCGCCGTGGCCGCGAACGCGGATCTTGCGGCGGCCATCGCACCCGATGAGGCACCGTCCCCCCGCACCGTGAACCTTCCGGTCGTCGGCGGTCGCACGCTCGCGACGCTGGTTCTGGGATGCGGCCGAGGCGGCATGGTCCGTGCGATCGCGGCGTCGCTCCGCGACACCGACGCCCCGACCGTGGTGATCGTCATCGAGACCGATCCCGCGCGGCTGCTGGCGACGCTGGTGTGCGATGACTGGTCGGCGGTGCTCGCGGAGCCGAGGATCCGATTCGCGGTCGGCGTCGACCCACGCGAGACCGTGCCTGCGGCGGTTCCGGAAGCGCCGTTCTGCCTGCTCGAGCGCGGCCTGAATCCGGGAGTCGGGCTCGTTCCCGGGGATCTGCCGGCGCGATCGGAGGAGATCCGCGCCCGAGCGGACACCGCCGCGGGGATCGTGCTCGCGGAGTTCAAGCGGGCCTGCCAGGAGCAGGCCGCCCGACACCCGGCCCCGGACGGACCTCCCACCCTGCCCGTCGGCTCGTGGCGGATCCACTCGTCGGTGAGCACGTCGACCACGGCACTGAAGCATCTGGCGCCGTCGATCCTCGGTGCAGCCGCACGGGCCGGGCATGCCACGTCCGTGCAACTGGCCGAGTCGGCGTCGGATCCGTTCGTCAGCAGTCGGACCGCATTGGCATCCCTCGAGTCGGAGGCGGATCTGGTCGTCGGGTTCCTTCGGCCCGGCCGATCGCTCATCCCCTGGCGTGAGGACTTTCCCTCACTGGTACTCGTCAGTTCCAACCCGCGGCTGCTTCCCATCGAGACCTTCGCGTGGAGCGACCGCGACCTCGTCGTCGTCACCGATCCCGACTTCGCAGAGGCGTACCGCGGGCTCGGCCTCGAACCGCTGGTCCGCTCGCTCGCCACCGAGGTCCCGTCGATCGCCGAGATGGAGGCGACGCCGTCCCCGGAATGCGACGTGCTGGTCGTCGGGAACATCCCGTCCGCCTCCAGCGTGGTCGAGGGCTTGAGCGACAACCTGCAACGGCTGATCGAGGAGATGGCGGCCGACTGGGTGCGACATCCAGACGCGACCATGGACGAGGTGATCGCGACCACGACGATCCGCGGCGACGAGTCGTTCCTCACCAGCATTCGTCTGGCACTCGGCTACGAGACGACGAGACGTCGCCGGATCGGCACCGCGATCACCTTGGCGGAGGCCGGCTTCGTCGTCCGAGTGCACGGCGAGGAGGCGTGGAAGGACGTCCTGGCCGGAACCGCCGCCGAGGGATGCTGGCACGGCTGGATGCCCGGAGGCGTCGCCCAGTCGGCGGCGTTCCGGCGTGCCGGCGTGTCGATCAACGTCAACTCGCTCGCGACGCCGAACATGATCAACATGCGGGGATTCGAGGTGCCCGCCGCCGGTGGCGTGCTGGTCTCCGACGATCGACCGGCCCTGCGTGCAGCATTCGACGTCGGCACCGAGGTGCTTGCGTTCCGACGGCTCGACGAACTCCCGGATCTCGTCGGCGATGTGCTTCGCGATCGCGAGCGTCGCGACGCGATCGCCGCCGCCGCCCGCGCCAGAGTCGAACACCACCATTCCTGGGATGCGTGGTGGGCGTGGGCGGAGAAGGAACTGCGGGCCCGGTTCCCACCCCGGAAATGAAGAGCGGCGCCGAACCATCGTTCGGCGCCGCCCCACTGTCTCCTGCTCTCCTGCTCTCCTGATCACCTGCTCTCGCCGCCGAAGGCGGCGCTACGCGATGGTGATCGAGTCGTCGAGGTAGACGTCCTGGATCGCGTTGAGAAGCTCGACGCCTTCGCCCATCGGACGCTGGAACGCCTTGCGACCCGAGATGAGTCCCATGCCGCCCGCCCGCTTGTTGATGACCGCGGTGCGGACCGCCTGCGCGAAGTCGTGCTCGCCGCTGCCGCCGCCCGAGTTGATGAGACCGGCGCGACCGCAGTAGCAGTTCAGCACCTGGTAGCGGGTGAGGTCGATCGGGTGATCCGAGCAGAGTTCCTCGTAGATCCGCTTGTCGAACTTGCCGTAGCTCGAGTCGCCCATGTTGAGCGCCGCGTAGCCGCCGTTCAGTTCGGGCTGCTTCTGCTTGATGATGTCCGCCTCGATCGTGACGCCGAGATGGTTCGCCTGACCGGTGAGGTCGGCGGCGACGTGGTAGTCCTTGCCGCCCTGCTTGAAGACGTCGTTCCGGAGGTAGCACCAGAGGATCGTCGCCATGCCGAGTTCGTGGGCGCGATGGAACGCCTCGGCGACCTCGATGATCTGACGATCGCTGTTCTCGCTGCCGAAGTAGATCGTGGCGCCGACCGCCGCCGCGCCGAGCTCCCACGCTTCGTCCACCGAGCCGAACATGATCTGATCGAACTTGTTCGGGAAGGTCAGCAGTTCGTTGTGGTTGATCTTGACGATGAACGGAATCTTGTGCGCGTACTTGCGGGAGACGCTCGCGAGCACGCCGAAGGTCGAGGCGACCGCGTTGCATCCACCCTCGATCGCGAGCTCGACGATCTTCTCGCCGTCGAAGTAGATCGGGTTCTTCGCGAAGCTCGCGCCCGCGGCGTGCTCGATGCCCTGATCGACCGGCAGGATCGAGACGTAGCCGGTGCCGCCGAGACGACCGTGGTCGTAGATCGACTGCAGGTTGCGAAGAACCTGCGGGCTTCGATCCGACGGCGACCAGATGCGATCCACGAAGTCGGGGCCGGGGAGGTGCAGGAGGTCCTTGGAGACCTTGGCCTGGTGGTTGAGGAGGCTGTCGGCCTCGGCGCCGAGGAGGTCGGTGATCGCGGTCATGAACTCGCTTCCGAAGAACGGGGCTTCAGGGGGGATCGCTGGCGGACGTCCGCGAGCGGGCGGCCATGATAGAGGCGACGGCGGTGTCGCATCGTGGGGTCGCGTTCGGGTGAGCATCCTGCGGAGTCTTCGCAGACAACGCGTACAATCCGGCCCCTCATGGCGACCGATCTTTCTCTCCTCATCCTCTCGATCGCGGTGCTGGTGGCCGGTGCCGAGATCCTGGTCCGGGGAGCCACTCGCCTGGCCCTGCGGGTGGGCATCTCACCCTTCGTGGTCGGACTGACGGTCGTCGGATTCGGAACCAGCGCTCCGGAACTCGCCGCCTCGATCGCCTCCGCCCGAACCGGGCACGCGGAGATCGCGGTCGGCAACGTCATCGGCTCGAACATCATGAACGTGGCCCTGGTTCTGGGCCTCACCGCGATGATCATGCCGATTCCGGTGTCCCGCACCGTGGTCCAGCGCGAGGTCGGCATCACGATCGCCGCCTCGTTCGTTCCCTACGCCGCATTGCTGTCGGGTGGAACGATCGGTCGCGGGCTCGGCGTCGCGATGGTGGCCGGCCTCGGGGTCTTCCTCGGATGGACGTTCCTCGAGAGCCGCCGCGATCCGAGCCTGCCGGTCGAAGTCGAGGAACCGGAGGTCACCCCCCGATCCGGCGTGATCCACGTGCTCACCGATCTCGGGTTCGTGGCGTTCGGCATCGCGATGCTCGTGTTCGGTGCGGGAATGCTCGTGGACAGCGCTTCGGCGATCGCTCGGGAGCTTGGTGTCTCCGAGCTGGTCATCGGACTGACCATCGTCGCCGGCGGCACGAGCGCACCGGAACTGGCGACGAGCCTCGTCGCGGTCTGGCGCGGACGGAGCGACCTCGGCGTGGGGAACATCCTCGGTTCGTGCGTCTTCAACGTGCTCGGGATTCTGGGGATCACGGCGATCGTGACGCCGATCGACGTGCCGCGCGAGGTCTTCGTCTTCGACCTTCCGATCATGATCCTGGCCGCGGTCGCGTGCCTGCCGATCATGTTCACCGGCCACCGGATCAACCGCTGGGAAGGCGTGCTGCTCACGGCCGGCTTCGTGGCGTACACCGTGATGCTGTTCGCGGGCTGGCCGTTTCCGGCGGATCGCGGCGACGTTTCACCGGACGCCGCCACGACCTCGGTGGTGTCGCCGGCCGGCTTCGACGACTACCGCACCGCGGCGTCGATCCAGGCGCCGCCCAGCACCTCGTCGCCGTCGTAGCAGACCAGCGCCTGCCCCGGCGCGACCGCCGGCTGCGGCTCGTCGAACGTCGCGATCACCCGCATTCCCGCCCCATCACCTTCGACCCGCACCCGGCCCGGCACCGGGTCGGCGTTGTAGCGGATGCGAAGATCGCAGCGACGATCCTCGCGGGGCGGATCGACCAGCCAGTTCGCCTGGCTCGCGAGACACCCTCCGGCGAGCAGGTCCTCGCGATCACCGATCGTGATCGTGTTGGCGACCGGGTCCTTGTCGACGACGTAGATCGGGCGCCCGAGCGCGACGCCGATCCGTCGTCGCTGACCGATCGTGAAGTGCTGGTGTCCCGGATGCTCCCCGATCTCCTTGCCGTCGCGATCGACGATGGCGCCGGGCATCACCCCGGTCGCACTTCGTCGCGCGACGAGCCCCGCGTAATCGTCGTTGGGAACGAAGCAGATCTCCTGCGAATCCGGCTTGTCGAAGACCGGCAGGCCGTAACGCTCGGCGAGGGCCCGCACCTCGGACTTCGGCAGTCCGCCGATCGGCAGGATCATCTCGGAGAGCCGGTCGCGGGGCGTGCCGAAGAGCACGTACGACTGGTCCTTGGCGTGATCGACGCCGCGAAGAAGCCGAAGTCGTCCGGTGTCCGGATCGGACTCGACGCGGGCATAGTGCCCGCTCGCGACCGCGGCGGCGCCGACCTGATGGGCGTACTCGTGGAGCCGCCCGAACTTCAGCCAGTCGTTGCAGCGGACGCACGGATTCGGCGTCCGGCCCGCGTCGTACTCGGCGACGAAATGGTCGATGATCCGACCGAACTCCTTCTTGAAGTTGACGACGTAGAACGGGATGTCGAGCTTCGCCGCCACGAGCCGGGCGTCCTCCGCGTCACCGACCGAACAGCACCCCTGCTTGCCGATCCGGACCTTGCCGACGTCGCACGCATCCCCGGGGATGAGCTCGTCAAGCGACTCCCCGGGCGATCCCAGCCGCATGAACACCCCCACCACCTCGTGACCGGCGTCACGCAGGAGGGCGGCGGCGACCGAGGAGTCGACGCCTCCGGACATGGCGAGCAGGAGTTTCATCGGAAGCACATGGACGAGTGAGCGCGAAGAAGGGGAATGGCGGAGGTTGAGGATAGGGCCGGGTCGGCCATTGTCCATTCTCCATTGTCTATTCTCCCGCCATGCACGATCCCCTCTGGGCCCCCTGGCGAATGGCGTATCTCCGCGAGCTCGAGCAGCGGCGGCGGGAGATCGGCGACGAGCAGCCGGTGCTCGCCGACTTCATCGCCCACGCCTGGGCGCATCCGGAACTCGATCGGGAGTCGCTCGTCGTGCATCGCGACGAGCACGGCCTTCTGATGCTCAACCGTTTTCCCTACGCCAACGGGCACCTGCTCGCGGCCCTCGGGGTCGCCAAGCCTCGGCTGCTCGACCACACCGCCGAGGAGCGGGCGGCGTTCTGGAGGCTGGTCGAGATCGGCACCGATCTCGTCGAGCGGACGTTCCAGCCGCACGGCGTGAACCTCGGCGTCAACCAGGGGGACGCCGCGGGTGCCGGTCTGCCTCAGCATCTCCATGCCCACATCGTGCCCCGATGGTCCGGCGATCTGAACTTCATGACCGCGGTGGCGGGCGTCCGAGTCGTGCCCGACAGCCTGGAGAGCGTCTGGGAGAGATATCGGGGGTGAGGGACGATCGGATCTCGAATCTCGAACACCGAGACGCTCGAGCACCGAGAATCGACCGGGCGCCCCCCCGGCGGGTCCGCCGTCGAGCGAACTCGACGGGTCGGGTGCCAGACCCGACTCAGCGAAGACTCGAGGCTCGAACCCCGCGTGTGAGGTGGGTTCGCCGCCCGTCGGTCCCGACCTTCCACTCCAGGCCGGCCGAAGCCGGTCCCGTGAGGCCTGATCATCGCCGCAGGTCGTGCGACCCCGTGGGGTTCGCATCGGCTCGAGGCATGGAGTCTCGCCACGGCCCGTCAGGGGGGGCGGGCCCGGTCAACGCGAGAACTGTACCCTCGGTTTCGCCGAAGTCGAGCCGGGCCGGCGAAGGTCCCGTCGATCGGAGATTTGCGGACGACGCTCGCGGATTGACACCTCGGCCGGATGCTGTCACCATTCGGACCTCGGCCCGGGAACCGGTCTCCGGAACCGGCCGACTCCACAGCCCCTGACGCCCCGGGCGTCGCAGGACAGGACACCAGAGACATGACCATTCGAGCCGCGTTCCGAGCCGCCACCATCTCCGCCGTCGCCCTCGTCGGCCTCTCCGGCTGCGGTTCCAACCCGAACGACGTCAGCTTCGACGCGATCACCGGCGACCTCACCCCGCACCTCCTCGGCCTCACCGAGCGGGACATCGACGCCGATCGGAACATCGCGGTCATGAAGAACCAGAACATCCGCATGATGTGGGGCGATCTGGGCCGAGCGTTCCTCTGGGACCGTCCGAGCCGCCTCAGCCCCTACGACATCATCTCGACCAGCGGTCAGCCCAGCCAGTGATCGCCCGACGCGATTCGTTCGCGTCCACCGTCGACAGCTCGTCACGACACGGGGTCCCATCCCGGGACCCCGTGTCTCGTTGTTGATGCGTCCGACTCCGCCGCTCGACGAATCCGCTCGCTCGACTCGAGTCCTTCCGCACGCCACTCCCCCGCCCACCGTCCGTGCCTGCCCTTCACCTCGCCACCCTCCCGGTTCGGCTGCTCGCGTCCTTCGTCTCGAGCTTCCACCCCCGAGCCCTTCATCCGATGCTTCGCCGCAACTACGGCCGCGAGCTCGGGGCGTGGTTCCTGCTGCCGTTCATGCTCGCGGGCATTCAGGGTGGTTCGATGGGCGTGGTGCTCAAGAAGACCTTCACCGGGATCGACGGTCTGCCCGACGCGTCGATCGATTTCGCGGTCGCGTGCATCGCGGCGTCCACCGCGATCGGCAATCTGACCAGCGGCGTCTGGGCGTCACTGGCGAACGGCCGGCGGAAGGTGCCGTTCCTCGTCGGCCTGATGCTGGCGACCTCGGGATGCGTCGGCCTGATGGCCACGATTCCGCTCACCGCGAACGGTGCCTGGATCCTCGTCTCGCTCGTGGTGCTCGGCTGGGTGTTCTGGAGCGGTGTCATCACGATCCGCACCACCGTCTGGCGGGCCAACTACCCCGATGCGAATCGTGCGACGATCGCCGGCCGCATCACCACGGTGCAGGTGATCGTGATGGCGATCGCCGGGGCCACGCTCGGATGGGCGCTCGATCGGTCGGTGGACTCCTTCCGGCTGATCTTCGGCACGATCTCGGTGTTCGGGATCGCCGGGGCCTTCGTCTACCGCGGCGTCCGACTGCGCGGTCAGAGTCGACTCGCCCGCGCAGAACGCACGGGGCACGCCTCGGAACGTCCGGGGATCAACCCGCTCTCCGCGCTGCGGGTGCTGGGCGAGGACCGGCGGTACGCCGCGTACATGGCGTGCATGATGCTCTTCGGCTTCGGCAACCTCATGATCACGCCGACGCTCGCGATCATCGTGAAGGACGAGTTCGACCTCGGCTATCTCGACAGCCTTCTGGTGACCTCGGTGATCCCGCTGGTCGTGATGCCGTTCGCGATCCCCGTCTGGGCGAAGCTGCTCTCGCGGCTGCACGTCATCTCGTTCCGCACGGTGCACTCCTGGACGTTCGTGCTCGCCAGCGGCCTCTTTCTCGCCGCGGTCGAGACCCACGTCCTCCCGTTGCTCTTCGTGGCATCCGCGACGCTCGGCCTCGGTTTCGCGGGCGGCATGCTGGCGTGGAACCTCGGGCACCAGCACTTCGCGCCTCCGCACCGGGATGCGCAGTACATGAGCGTGCACGTCATGCTCACCGGGCTTCGCGGGCTCGCGGCGCCTTTCCTCGGCGTGGCGATCTACACCTGGCTCGCGGCCCGAGGACATCCGGGACTCGTCTTCGCGGTGTCGCTCGGACTGAACATCACCGGCGCTCTCGGATTCCTCAGCCTGCGGGCGTGGGAGCGACGGCGAGCGAGATCAGCCACGGCTTGAGTGTCATGAACATGTAGACCGCGGTGAAGATCGAGGTCGAGACCATCGCGATCCACGACCAGATCTGCCAGACCAGACTCGGCCGATGCTCGCTCGGCACCTCGGCGCCGTTGATGCAGAGGTGGTTGAAGACCACCAGCACCGGCGCGACGAGGAACGAGACCACCGTCACGAGGTCGACCAGCGCCTTGAACCCTCCGGACTGGCCCCCCAGCACGGCGAGCAGGATCACCGCCGCACCGACGGCGATCACGCTGAAGGAGATCCAGTAGACCTTCGGGTCACCCAACGCCTTCGAGCGGACGAGGTCCGCGGCGTCCGGCGAGGTCTCCGCCCGCTCCGGCGCGGTGGCGACCGTGGCCGAGGGCAGCAGCTTGCCCGCGAGCTGTTCGTGCCGGGAGATCGAATCCGCGATCGCGGACATGATCAGGTTGGGCACGATCACGTCGTCCCGGGAGGACTTCGACCGGGCGGTGCGAGCCTTCGCACCGGACTTCGAGAGCGGCCGGTTCCAGGCTTCGACGAACGCCGCGGCCGATCGGGGGAATCCGTCGGCGACCGCGATGGTCGTCGAGAGCATGGTCAGAAACGCGGCGATCGAGATCACCGGACGCGTCCATTCCCCGAGCTGCGAGGCGTAGAGATCCACCACCTGCCCCGCGAAGGCCACCGAGGAGTTCTCGAACGCGATGCCGTGCCCATGCATCACCCCGGCGCCGAGCAGGGCGAAGGCGATCGCGAGGATCAGGGTCGAGAGGTAGCCGGCATCGAAGTCGAGGAGGATCGAGTCGGTGGTGCCTCGGGTCCCCGCGGAACGGGCCCGGGCGAGGGTCCAGATCGAGCTCCACACCGCGATGTCGATCGGGGCGGGCATCCATCCGATCATCGCGACCGACAGCTGCTGCCCTTCGGGGGTCCCCAGCGACGATGGGTCGCCGAATCCGCTGGCGACGAGGGCGGGCAGGGCGATGACCGCCGCGATCAGTGTGGACGCGGCCAGCACCGGCATGACGACCTTCATGGATCGATCGAGCAGTCGGTACCCGCCGGTGAGGAGGGCGGCGGCGACACCGCCAAGAACCGCCAGCGAGACCAGTCCCGTCACGTTCCGGCCGAGGGGCCCGGGGAGGTCGCCCAACGTCTCCGAGACGCCGGGAAGCAGGTTCAGAAGCAGCCCCGCGGTCACCGAGGTCACGGCTGCCAGGGTCGTGAAGCAGATCGCCAGCGTCATCAGACCGAAGATGACCAGCGTCCATCGGCCCCGACGTCGATAACCATCGAGCAGCGTGTCACCGGTCAGGGCCGCGTAGAGAGGGCCGAATCGAAAGGCCGGCCACTTGATCAGGCAGCTTGCCGCCACGATCAGAACCGCGACCAGCCCGAATTCGGCGCCACCACGCGTGCTCTGCACCAGATGCGACACCCCGACCGCCGCCCCCGCGAACAGCAGGCCCGGCCCGAAGGCGAGCCACCGGGAGCGGGTGGAACTTGATTGGGGTGAGACTGACATGCCCTGAGCGATCGCGGGGGGGGGTGGGATTCCGGAACTTCCTCCCTTTGTTCGGCGATCGGAGGCCGTATACTGAACGATTCGCCTCAGCAGACGGGACCTGCCGAGGCGAGCGGATCCTGTCGGCGTGCGCCGACGCCGCGACTCGCACCGTCCCTCGCCGCCGGCCAACCGTCCTTCGAGACGTCCCTCGGCCGGCTCACCCCCCACCACATGGTCGACTACAACCTGATCGAAGACCTCGGCATCGATGAAACCGAGGCCGAAACCATGCTCCGCGGCGCATTCGGTGACCAGGTCGCCGGAGGCGACATGGACTCGCTGCTCGGCGATGACATGGACCAGTTCTCCGCCGGCACGATCCTTGAAGGCAAGGTCATCGGCTTCGCCGGCGACTACGTCGTGATCGACGTCGGACTCAAGA
>CAYZSH010000032.1:11627-17539 GCA_964481025.1 uncultured Isosphaeraceae bacterium | reverse complement strand
GACGACACTTCTTCGGCACCATGGCTCGGGCGATGACGACGTATCTCCTTGACCGTTGTCGCCATGACCGCACTCTCAAGCGGGGGCGTGACGTCAGGCTGGTGCCACTCGAGTTCGTGCAGGACGAGATCGTGGACATCGACGACGGCATCGACCTGGCCCGTCGAGGCGTCTTCGAAGCGATCGAACGGCTCGAACGCGTGCGACCGATCGCAGCCGAAGTGGTGCGGCTGAGGTTCATCGTCGGACTCTCGCAGGATCAGACCTCCGAGATCACCGGCATCGCACGCCGCACCGTCAGCAAGCACTGGAACTTCGCCCGGGCGTTCATCCGCCGCGAGATCGCCCGCGGCGACCACGCCGAATGAGCGGGCCGGCCGCCGCGTGCGGGTCGCGACCGGCACTTTTCTCTTTCCGATCCATGCGCTTTCCGACGTGATTCGCGTCTTCCACGCGGGGCGCCGATCCGGGACGGTCTCCACGCCTGGGATCCTGACTCGTGAGCGACGCCGACCTTCCAACCGATGCATCCGGACCGGACGCCGATTCGCCGGCGTACTGGACCCGCATCGAGGAGATCCTCGACACGCTGTCGACGGTGGGGCCGGCTCGGCTCGAGGCCGAGATCCTGGCGTTGTGCGGCGGCGACGCGTCGCTCGAAGACGAGGTGAGATCGCTTCTCGCGCATCTGCCCGACCCCGAGGACGACGACGGCGAGACCGCCCGGCTCGATCTGGAGACGCTTGATCCCGACACGCTCGTCGGTCGGGATCTCGGGGGATTCGTGATCGAGTCCGTCGTCGGCGTCGGCGGTCACGGGATCGTCTACCGCGCGATGCAGGATCGGCCACGTCGGGCCGTCGCGGTGAAGGTCGTGCAATCGCCGTCGCTGCGGTTCGCCCGCGCCCGCACCGCGATCCTGACGCGGTTCGAGCGCGAGGTCGAGGCGCTTGCGGCGGTCGATCACCCGGCCGTCGCCCGCATCCTCGCCGCCGGGATCGACGCGGCGACCGGACGGCCGCTGCCGTTTCTCGTCGCGGAGTTCGTGGAGGGCGCACGGGATCTCGTGACGTGGTGGGGCGAGACCGACGACTTCGCGACCCGGCTTGCCGTATTGATCGAGATCGCGGACGCGGTTCAGGCCGCCCACGGCGTCGGCATCCTTCACCGTGATCTCAAGCCCGCGAACGTCCTGATCGACGGGCAGGGGCGACCGAAGATCATCGATTTCGGCATCGCGGGCGTGCTCGATGCGCGGCGTCGCGTGCGCGACGATCTTCGCGGCGGCAGCGTGTCGTTCACGAGCCCGGAGCAGATGTCGGGCGACGACGAGGTCACGGTGCGAAGCGACGTCTTCGCACTGGGACGTCTGCTGGCGGCGTGTCTGGCGACGCGCCCGCCGGCGCGGTCGATCCACGCGATGGAACGGCGGGCTGCGGTCGATCTTCACGCGATCGCCGCCTCCGCGGCGGCGGCCACCGTTGGCGATCGCTATCCGACCGCCGCCGCCTTCTCCGAGGAACTTCGCCGTGTCGCCGACGGCCGCCCCGCCGAGGCGGCGAATCCGGGGCGATGGCGATCGTTCCAGGCGTCGATGCGACGTCACCCCGTGGTGACGGGCATCGTGGGGGCCGCGTGCGTGATCGTGCTCGCGATGCTCGTCGTGTCCTTGGCATCGTGGCGCGTCGCGGTTCGCGCCGAGCGGTTGCTGGCGATCGAGAACGACCGGCTCGAGGCGGCGCTCGCATCCGAGGCGGCGTCGCTCCGACGCGAGCGACTGACGATCGCTTCGCTCGCCGAGGACACGCCGATCATTGCGCGACGCGCACTCGACGCGATCGGTCCCGAGCATGACGATCTCGCGGAACGACTGCTGCGGCATCGATTCGCGGACGGGGGCGACGCGCTGGTCGGCAAGGGCATCAACTCGTATCGCATCCGCGGACTCCCGGATGGTCGGGTGCTGACGAGTTCGGGGGATCGCACGGTCCGCGTCTTCGATCGGGGTGAGGCATCACCCGCGCACGTCTTCGACGATCTGCCCGAGCAGGTCTTCGGTGTCGCATCGAGCCTCGATGGTCGTTCGCTCGTCGCAGTGACGTCCGCGGGCACGGTGCACCACTGGACGTTCGACGTCGACGGTTCGGTCCGCGACGCTCGACAGGTGCTCGACGACCGAAGCACGATCGTGGGGCTTGCGCATCATCCGGCCGAGCCGATCATCGCGTTCGGCGACTCGAATGGTCGGGGCAGGATGATCGATCTCGCGACCGATCCGCCGACGGAGCTCGTGTCCATCGACGGAGTCGACACCAGATGGTCGGACGCCGACTTCTCTCCGGACGGACGACGTCTGGTGTTCAGCGGATTGAAGAGTGGCGTGGTGTTGCTCGAACGCGATGCGACGGGGGGATGGTCCGAGGTGGGGCGCCGCACGCCGCGGGGCCTCGTGCGCACCGTGCGGTTCTCGCCGGATGGCGGACGTCTGGCGGTGGCCGGTGGCAGCGAAGTCACCGTGTTCGATGTCGACGGATTGCGAACGCGGGTCGTCGGCGAACGTCTGGCATCGTCGCTGTTCGGGTTGGCCTGGTCTCCGAGCGGCGAGCGGCTCGTGATCGGAGGGTGGGGCCAGGAGCTGATCATCTTCGATGCGGCGACGCTCGAGCCGGAGCGCACGCTGCTGGGTTCGGAAAGTCCGATCTGGTCGATCGCGTGGGTCGGCGACGATCTCATCGCGACCGGCGAGGAGGATGCGGCGATCCGTTGGTGGCCGATCGCGGACGGGGAGTCGCGTTCATGGAAGGTGACGCATCCCGTGGTGGGCATGGTCGGGGTCGAGCGCAACGACACCATCGTGGCGGATGATCACGGTGGGTTGCATCGACTGCGCTGCGACGGATCGGTCGACACGGTGGTCGCGCCGGGCGAAGCGGTCTGTCGGTCGATCGTGACATCGAACGGCTTTGCCAGGCTTGTGGCCGACCGACTGTCGTGGCACGCGCTCGATGGTTCGATCCGGGCCGAGCACACGCTCCCCTGGTCGTCGGTCACCGTGGACCAGCTCGTGCCGTCGACCGATGCGCGATGGATCGGCGCCGTTCTCGATGGCGTCCGTGTGGCGATCATCGAGACGGAGACCGGGCGCGTGGTGTTCGAGGCGCCCCTCGAACGCGACTACTCGGGACGATGCTGGTGGGACGGTGAAGGCCGATTCGTGGTGCCGATGTCTCTGGCAGGCCGGGATGATTCATTCGCCAGCGAGCGACGCATCGATCCGGAGACCGGGACGGAGTCGGGACCGCCGTCGCCGACTGGTCGCAACATCCGCGCTTCGATCGACGTGCCCGGGGCGTGGATCTGCGCGATGGCGACCGACGACGAGTTCACGGTGTTCCCGTCTTCGGGGGCCGAGCGAATCCAGCGTGACCAGGCGCATTCCGGCGGCGTGAACGCGTTCGCGATCGCGGACGATGGTCGCACGCTGATCACCGGCGGGACCGATGGGCAGGTGCGGCTCTGGTCGATGCCCGGCGCCGAGCCTCTGCTGACGCTGCGGAGCCGCCCGGGATCATCCGTCCGGTGTCTCGAGGTGGTCGAAGACCGGCGACTTCTGGTCGGGCACGCCGACGGGACGGTCATCCGCTACGACGCGATTCCGGCGAGTCGGTGACGCCCCGACGCTCGGGGGTCCCGGCGTAGACTCCCGACCATGGTCACGACGGCAACATCCTCGACATCATCTGGTGAACTCGCCGTCGATCTGCACGACGTCCGCAAGGTCTATCGCGGCAAGGTCGAGGCGCTTCGCGGCATCTCGATGCAGGCTCGCCGCGGGGAGGTCTTCGGGCTTCTCGGTCCGAACGGTGCCGGAAAGAGCACGCTCGTCAAGATCATGCTGACCGTCGTCAAGCCGACGCGGGCGGAGGGAACGATCCTCGGCGAGCGGATCGGCACGAAGTCGGTGCTCGGGCGGGTCGGCTATCTCCCCGAGAAGCACCGGTTTCCCGAGTATCTCACCGGGCGTCAGGCGATCGAGTTCGCGGGGGCGATGGCGAAGGTGGATGCGGAGACGCGGCGTCGTCGCGCCTCCGAACTGCTCGAACTCGTGGGCATGTCCGACTGGGGTGATCGCAAGGTCTCGATGTACTCCAAGGGCATGTTGCAGCGGGTCGGCATCGCGGCGGCGATGGTCAACGAGCCGGATCTCGTGGTGCTCGACGAGCCGACCGATGGCGTCGATCCGGTGGGTCGTCGCGACATCCGGGACGTGCTGGTGCGGATTCGGGAGCGGGGCACCTGCGTGTTCCTGAACAGTCACCTGCTGAGCGAATTGGAGATGGTCTGCGACCGCGTGGCGATTCTCGTGCAGGGCACGGTCGCGGCGCAGGGGACGATCGAGGAACTGACGGCGGAGAGCCGTCGATACGAGATCGTGGTGACGGGTGCCGCGCCCGACTGGACGGCCGAGGCAGGCATCCGGTCCGAGACTCGCGGCGACGACGTGATGCTGGTGGTCCCGAGTGCGGATGCCGACGGGGTGCAGCCGGTCGTGGATCGACTGCGGGCCGAGCGGCGGACGATCGTCTCGCTGCGGCCGGTCCGCGAGTCGCTCGAGGATCTCTTCATGCGGTTCGTGCACGATCCCGAGACCGGGCGGGCGAAGCCGCCGGGAGCGGCACGATCGGCGCCGCCGTCGTCGGCGCCCTCGACGACGACCGCCGGCGAGGGAGGTGCCGCGTGAGACAGACCATCGCCCTGCTCGTCGATGCGTATCGCGAACTGAACCATCGGAAGCTCTTCTGGATCACGCTCGTCCTCAGTGGTCTCGTGGTCGTCGCGTTCGCGGCGATCGGAAACGATGAGGAAGGGCTCACCCTCCTGCACTGGTCGATCCCGTTCCCGTTCGTCTCGACGAACTTCATTCCGCGGGCGGACTTCTACAAGTTCGTGTTCGCGAGTCTCGGGGTCGGATTCTGGCTGAGCTGGATCGCGACGATCATCGCCCTCATTTCGACCGCAAGCATCCTGCCCGACTTCGTCGATCGCGGATCGATCGATCTCATGCTCTCGAAGCCGATCGGTCGCACGCGGTTGTTCCTGACCAAGTTCGCGACCGGCCTGCTCTTCGCCGCGATGCAGGTCACGGTGTTCACGATCGCGTCGTTCCTCGTGATCGGCGTGCGAGGCGGCGACTGGGAGCCGTGGCTCTTCGTCGCGATCCCGCTGGTCGTCGTGTTCTATTCGTATCTCTTCGCGGTGCAGGCGGTGGTCGGCATGATGACGCGGTCGGTGATCGCGTCGGTCATCGCGGTGATGCTCTTCTGGCTCACGCTCTTCCTCGTCCAGTCGGGCGACGGCGTCACGCTCGCGTGGCGGGTGACGCAGGAGATCATCGTCGAGCGCAAGGAGGCGAGGATCGTCAAGCTCGAGGAGCGGGCGTTCGAGGCCGAGGAGATCCGCATCGAGATGCTCGCGGCCGCGGAGCTGGGCGATCCCGATGCGCAGGAGCGCATCGAGGATGCGACCAACGAATCGGATCTTGCGGCGGCACGGCTCATCACGGTCAAGGAGGAGCTTGTGGAGGATCGGGAGGTTCTCGACAAGGCGGTGTTCGTGAACGGGTGGTTGCACACGCTCAACACCGTGCTGCCGAAGACCGGCGAGACGATCGACATTCTCGAGCGGCTGCTCCGCGAGCATGCCGGCCTGGTCATTCCCGGCCCGAACGAGGAGGACGACACGCGCCGGCAGTTCGGCGAGATGGTCGGTGGGCGGGAGTTCGAGGAACGCATGACCGCGGCGCTCGACGAGAGTCACTCGTTCACGTGGGTGCTGGGCACGAGTCTGGCGTTCGAGGCGATGGTGCTGGCGATCGGCGCCTCCTGGTTCGCGCGGCGGGACTTCTGATCGGC
>CAYZSH010000032.1:9272-11527 GCA_964481025.1 uncultured Isosphaeraceae bacterium | reverse complement strand
GGCGTTCTGGAAGCCGGCGGCATCGACGGCGGCGAGCCCGGCGGCGGTCGTGCCACCGCGGCTGGTGACGGCGGCGCGAAGGTCCGAGGGCGATCGGTCGCCCTGACGGAGGAGTGACGCGGCGCCGAAGATCGTGTCGATCACCAGCCGCTCGGCGACGTCGGCGGGGAGGCCCTGGGCGATGCCGGCGGTGATCCAGGATTCGGCAAGATGAAAGACCCAGGCGGGGCCGGATCCGCTGACCGCGGTGACCGCGTGGAAGTGCGACTCGTCGAGATCGACGACGCTCCCGACCGCGGTGAAGAGGCGGCGGGTCCACTCGAGATCGTCGTCGGAGGCACCGGGGCCGGGGGCGATCGCGGTGACTCCCAGCCGGATCGCGGCGGGGGTGTTCGGCATGGTGCGGACGACGGCGGTGTCGGGACCGAGGGCGGCAGCGATGCGGGACGATCGGAGACCCGCCATGACGCTGATGGCGAGTCGACGGCCGTGCGTTGAGTGAAGGCTCGTGGCGACCTCGGGAAAGAGCTGGGGCTTGACCGCGAGGAGGATCCGCGGGGCGTTCGCGGCCTCGGCGAGGGACAGCGGGCGGCAGCCGAGATCTTCGAAGGCCCGGGTTCGCGAGGGGTCGGGATCGACGAGGCCGACGCTTCCCGGGGAGAGGACGCCGGTGTCGAGGGCGGCGCGGAGGACGGCGCCGCCCATGGCGCCGAGTCCGATGACGGCGATTTCCAGTGACATGGGAGCAGTGTGCCATGGAACGGGGCGTGGGGGGCCAGCCAGTCAGGGACACCCACCGACCGTGGCTCAAGTCCGAGTCCCAGATCCGGGACACCTGCCCACCGGGCCTGTCGCCACCCTTGCCATCTCTGGGGACAACCTCCTCTGTTCCTCCCTTCCGGGCCGCCATCCCTATACTCGACGCCATGGCACCAGCCGGTTACAGCCCGATGTACGAGCTCGATTTCGAGTCTCCGGTCCTCGAGATCGACCGCCAGATCGAAGCCCTCGAAGCCAAGCCGGACGGCGATGGCTTCGCCAGTGAGATCGCTCGCCTCCGCGAGACCCGCGACGACCTGTTGCGCAAGATCTACGGGCGTCTCACGCCGTGGCAGACGGTCCGCATCTCTCGTCACCCGCTCCGGCCTCATGCCGACGACTACGTTCGCATGATGTGCCGCGACTTCTGCGAGTTGCACGGAGATCGACGCTACGGCGACGATCCCGCGATCATGTCCGGTTTCGGGCGGATCGGCTCCCGCAAGGTGCTCATCATCGGGCACCGGAAGGGGCACACCACCGAAGAGAAGGTCAGGTGTCACTTCGGCTGCGCCCATCCCGAGGGCTATCGCAAGGCTCTTCTCAAGATGCAGCTCGCCGAGAAGTACCGCCTTCCGATCGTCACGCTCATCGACACGCCGGGTGCCTATCCCGGACTCGGCAGCGAGCAGCGCGGTCAGGCCGAGGCCATCGCCCGCAATCTGCTCGAGATGTCCCGCCTTCGCACCCCGATCGTCTGCGTGGTGATCGGGGAGGGCGGCTCGGGCGGTGCCCTGGGAATCGGTGTCGGCGACCGCGTCGCGATGCTCCGCAACTCGTGGTACTCGGTCATCAGCCCCGAGGGGTGTGCCGCCATCCTCTGGAAGGAAGCCAACGAGACCACCAACACCAAGGCCGCGGAGTCGCTTCGTCTGATCGCCGAAGACAATCACCGCCACGGTCTGGTGGATGCGATCATCGAGGAGCCGATCGGCGGAGCCCACCGCGACCCTCAGGCGGCGGCGGATTCGGTGCAGGCCTGGATTCTCGACCAGCTCTCCGATCTCTCGCGGGTTCAAGCCGACACGCTTGTTCGCCGTCGATTCGAGAAGTTCCGGTCGATCGGCCCGGTCGTCTCGATGGAACCCCCGGTCCCCGCGGGTACCTGATCGGTCGGTTTTTGTGTCCGGCGACCACGGATCGCGGCCAGAACGCCGCATTTAGGCGCTTGTTCTCGCCTGATCGAGTCATGATCCCGGAGTTTGCGGGATGGCTCGCGGCTCGTTACCATCCGGCTCCTCATCTTGGGCGGGGTCCGCGCGGACCGTGTGGAACGCGTGAACAGTGATCCGACCCCCGCAGAGGTGGGTTCTGGGCGTTCAGAGCGTGGCGACCAAGAAGGCTTCCACAACTCGGAAGACCACGGCCAAGAAGTCGGTGGCCAAGAAGTCGGCGGCCAAGAAGTCGACGGCCAAGAAGTCGACGGCCAAGAAGTC
>CAYZSH010000032.1:6254-9172 GCA_964481025.1 uncultured Isosphaeraceae bacterium | reverse complement strand
CGGCCAAGAAGTCAGTGGCCAGGAAGTCGACCGCCAAGAAGGCGACCGGAAAGAAGGCTCCCGTCAAGAAGTCGCCCGCAGCCAAGACGTCGTCGAAGCCCGCCAAGAAGGCTCCGGCGAAGAAGGCGCCTGCCGCCAAGAAGACCGCGAAGACCGCCTCGGCCAAGACGCCGGCCAAGAAGACGGTCACGGCGAAGAAGGCTTCGGCCAAGAAGGCTGCGGTCACCAAGAAGACGGTGACCACGGTTCGAACATCCATCGGATCCGGCATCGGCGCGCCGCCCCCGAAGCCTCCGGTCACGAAGAAGAAGAAGAAGACCGACCGACGCGTGGCGCCCACGGTGGTCCCGTCGCGACGGAAGCTTCAGAAGAAGGCCGAGGCCGAAGCGGCGGCCAAGTCGCCGCGTCGGAAGATCGACTTCGCGAACCCGCGATCGGTGGCGGCTGCCGCGGCCAGTTCCGAAGCGGACGCCGACGGCTACGTCTTCATCAACGGCCGTCGCGTTCGCGCGATCTCCACCAAGGGAACCGGCGTCAAGAAGAAGCGGGCGCCCCGCGTCGCCGAACCGGAAGTGCCGGCTCCGGTCGCGAAGGACGTCAGCAAGATCAAGACCAAGCTCAGCAAGACTGATCTCGCCAAGTTCCGTGATCTGCTGATCATGCGGCGACGCGAGATCGTCGGCATGGTCTCCGGACTCGAGACCGAGGCGCTCCGGTCATCGGGCGGAAACCTTTCGAATATGCCCATGCACATGGCCGACGTCGGCACCGACGTCTTCGAGCAGGATTTCACGCTCGGCATGGCGGCGCAGGAGCGTGAGTTGATCGTGCAGATCGACGCGGCCCTGCAGCGGATCGAGGATCGCATCTACGGCGTCTGCCAGGCGACCGGCAAGCCGATTCCGAAGGCGAGGCTCAACGCCAAGCCCTGGGCGAAGTACACGATCGAGGCGGCGCGAGCGCTCGAACGAGGACTCCCGCCCGAGTGAGCGGCCGCGTCCTGCGGCGTCATGGTCCGTTGAGTCGCGAGGCTTCTGAATGGGCCGCATCAACGTCGATGCCGGCGAATGCAGGCCCTCGATTCACGCGACCATGAGCGTTACCCCGAACGATCAATCACCGAACCGATCGCCGGCTCAGACGGCGTTGCGCGGTCGCGTCACCGTCGATCCGCCCGCCCGCCGGTCCGTTCGTGCCTGGGCGCTGCTTCTCGCCGTGCTCGTGCTTGGACTCGTGGCGGATCTGGCAAGCAAGGAGTGGGCTTTCCGAACCGTCGCGAGCGATCCGGTCGAGCTTTCATACGAGCCGGTCGTCGATGGTTCGTACACGATCCCCTGGCATCCGGGCGTGCAGGCCATCCAGCCGGACCTGCTCGACTTTCGTCTCGTGCTCAACCGGGGCGCAGTCTTCGGGATCGGGCAGGGCCGAAGAGTCGCATTCGTCGCGTTCACGATGATCGCGATCGGGGTGGCGATCGCAGTCTTCGGATGGTGGACCCGGTCGCGTTCGTGGATCGCCCATCTGGCGATCGGTCTCATCCTCGCCGGTGGACTCGGAAACCTCTACGACCGGGTGGCGGTGGGTGCCGTGCGGGACTTCCTCCACATGCTGCCGCGCCGCGAGCTGCCGATGGGGATCTCGTGGCCCGGCGGCTCGACCGAGGTCTTCCCGTGGGTCTTCAACATCGCCGACGTCGAGTTGCTCGCGGGCATGGCGTTGCTGCTCATCCACGTTCAACTGGCGGATCGACGGGAGCGGCTGCTGGCGGCGGCATCATCGAGCTCGGATTCGGGCGAGTCCGAGGCGATCGGCGCCGGGGTGACCGAGGCCGATCAGTCCTCCGGCGACGCATCGACCTGATCGGATTCGAGACGGGCCATCGCCTCGGCGAGCGGGATCAGTCGATCCGCAGGCAGCGGATCCGGGAGATCGTCGATCGTCACGGATTCCTCGAGCGTGAAGGGGCCAACCGCGGTCCGGCGGATCGAGGCGCAGTGTCCGCCGGTCCCGAGCGCCCGTCCGAGCTCACGAGCGAGACTCCGCACGTAGAACCCCTTGTCGCACGTCACCGAGACCGTGGCGATCGGCCACTCGTACGCCTCCAGTTCGATGGTGTGCACCCGGACCGGACGCGGTTCGAGTTTCGGATCACCGCCCGACCGGGCGGTCTTGTACGCCCGCTTGCCATCGACCTTCTTCGCGCTGAACGCCGGCGGCGTCTGGAGGAACTCACCGGTGAATCGACTCGCGAGCATCGCCGCGACCTCGTCCCGGGTGGGGGGGGTCGGAACCGACACCGGCTCCGGGTCGGCCTCGCGATCATCCGTCGCGGTGAAGGCCGAGAGGTCGATCTCGGTCCGGTAGCCCTTGCGGGTGCGCATGAACCGGTCGAGGGATCGGGTGGCCGCGCCGACCGCGATCACCAGCACGCCGGTCGCCAGCGGATCGAGCGTGCCGGCGTGCCCGGCCTTCGCGCCGATGCGTCGGCGGACGATTGCGACCGCGGTCATCGAGGTCATCCCGCTCGGCTTGTCGAGGACCAGGAGGCCCGGCGGGACCGGCGGCCGATCCCCTCCCGAATCACGTCGCCGAGGCCCCGACGGAGTCCGGGAAGTCCGGCGATCCGAACGACCGGCACCCCGGTGGCCCGGGTCCGAAGAGGTTGCGTCGTCCTGCTTGTCCGAGTGCGGCATCGCGGTACACTACTTGGCTCCGGACAGGTGTCCGAGCGGCTGAAGGAGCGGCACTGGAAATGCCGTGTACGGTTTTTCCGTACCGTGGGTTCGAATCCCACCCTGTCCGCTTCTCGTCGGCGACTCGGACGCCGACCGACAATCAGGTACGGGCTGTAGCGCAGCTTGGTAGCGCGCCATACTGGGGGTGTGGAGGTCGCAGGTTCAAATCCTGTCAGCCCGATT
>CAYZSH010000032.1:0-6154 GCA_964481025.1 uncultured Isosphaeraceae bacterium | reverse complement strand
GGTTCAAATCCTGTCAGCCCGATTGAACAAGGCCGCCCGAAAGGGCGGCCTTGTTCAATCAGAGCAGGAGATCAGTGGAGCAGGAGAACAGGAGATCTGGTGCCGCGCATTCACCGTGATCCCCACGAGAACCCGCTCCACTGATCCCCTGCGGTCTCCTGCTCACCTGCTCTCCTGATCTACTCAACTCTCAACTCTCAACTCACCGCTCTCAACTCACCACCCTCCCCCTCAACCGCGCCAGCACCGCCGCAGTCACCTCCCGCGTACTCGCAGATCCCCCGATGTCCGGCGTCGCGACACCGTTCTGCAACGAGCCCGACACCGCATCGCGAACATCCGCCGCCGCGTCGACAAGGCCGAGCGAATGTTCCAGCAGCATCGCCATGCTCAGAATCGCCGCGTACGGATTCGCGACACCTCGACCCGCGATGTCCGGCGCTGAGCCATGGCAGGGCTCGTACATGCCGCCTCCTGTTCCTCGGCCCGCACCGCCGATCGAGGCAGACGGCAGCATGCCCAGCGAACCTGCGAGGACGGACGCCTCGTCGGAGAGGATGTCGCCGAACATGTTCTCGGTGAGCACCACGTCGAAGTCACGCGGCCGGGTCAGGACGTGCATCGCCATCGAGTCGACGAGCTGATGTTCCAGCCTGACGTCGGGGTACTCCTCAGTCTGGATTCGGGCGACGACCCGTCGCCAGAGCCGGCTCGTCTCGAGCACGTTCGCCTTGTCGACCGAGCAGACCCGGCCGGATCGACGGCGGGCGAGGTCGAACGCGACGCGGGCGATGCGTTCGACCTCCGCCTCGGTGTACACGCACTCGTCGACGGCGCGGTCGCCGTCGAGCCGCTTCGCCCCGAAGTAGACGCCGCCGGTGAGCTCGCGCACGATGACGAGATCGGTGCCCTCGACGATCTCCGGCCTGAGCGGGCACATCGGCATGAGCGTCGGCTCGATGCGGATCGGTCGGAGGTTCGCGAAGACGCCGAGATGCGAGCGGAGTCGAAGCAGACCCTGTTCCGGACGGACCGGACTCGTGGGGTCGTCCCACTTCGGGCCGCCGACGGCGCCGAGGAAGACGGCATCGGCGCGGTCGACCGCCGATCGGGTCACGTCGGGGAACGGATCGCCGCATTCGTCGATGGCGGCGCCGCCGATCGGTGCATCGAGCCAGGTGATCGACCGTCCGTGCGATTCGAGCGACGCCTCGAGAATCTCCGAGGCGGCTGCCGCCACCTCGGGCCCGATGCCGTCGCCGCCGAGTCGGGCGATGGTGATCTTCATGCGTGTGCTCCCGGATCATGCGCTTCGATCTCCTCAAGCGCCCCGACCAGATAGCCGAGCGGATCGATGCCTCGAAGCAGGCAGTGGCGTGCGAAGGGGTCGACGTGGAAGTCGATCGAGCCGCCGATCGCGGGGCCGCTGATCGATCGCGTCTGCAGATCGACCACGAGGCTGGGAAACGACTGCCCGATGAGGGTGAGCCAGTCGCTCGATTCGACCCGGGCCGTGAGCAGACCGAACTTCGCGGCGTTGGACGCGAAGATGTCCGCGAAGGACGGCGCGACGGCGACTCGGATGCCCATCTCGACCAGTGCCCAGACCGCGTGTTCGCGGGAGGAGCCGCAGCCGAAGTTGGCGCCGGCGACGAGGATCCGGGCGTCGAGGGCCCGCTCGTCGGTGAACGGAGAGTCCGCCAGCGGCAGGCCCTCGGCATCGAAGCGGCGCGAAGACAGGCAATGGGCGCCGAGTCCGTCCCGCGTGGTGGTGGAGAGCCAGCGGGCGGGGATGATCTGATCGGTGTCGATGTCGTCGTCGGCGAGGACGATCGCGGTGGATTGCAGCGTGGTCAGGGGTTGCATGACATGGTCCTGATGAAAGTCACTTGATGAAGACGGGTTCGTGGATGAACGTCCGGGGATCGGTGACGCATCCACGCACGGCGGAGGCGGCGGCGGTCGCGGGGCTCGCGAGCATGGTTCGCGTTCCCGGTCCCTGTCGACCCTCGAAGTTGCGGTTCGAGGTGCTGACGACGTACGCGCCGCGCCGGGCGATGTCGCCGTTCATGCCGAGGCACATCGAGCAGCCCGGTTCACGCCATTCGCATCCCGCATCGATGAAGACCCGGTCGATTCCGAGTCGCTCGGCCTGCCGCTTGACCGTCGCCGATCCGGGGACGACGAGGCAGGCGATGTTCGGATGAATGGTGCGACCGCGGAGGATCTCGGCGGCGTCCTGGAGATCCGACAGCCGCGAGTTGGTGCAGGAACCGATGAACACCTGGTCGATCGGCAGCCCTTCGAGTCCCATGCCCGCGGAGAAGCCCATGTAGTCGAGGGCGCGTGCGGCGCCGGGGATGCCGCCTTCGGGGATGCGGCCACCGACCGGCATCGCCATGGCCGGGGTCGTGCCCCAGGTGATCATGGGCTCGACGAGGCTCGCATCGATCGAGAACGACTTGTCGAAACGGGCGTCCGGATCGCCGACGATCGACTCCCAGCGACGACGGGCCTCCTCCCAGTCGGCGCCCTGCGGTGCGCGTTCGCGGCCGTGGAGATAGCGGAACGTCGTCTCGTCCGGGGCGACCATGCCGGTGCGGGCGCCGGCCTCGATCGCCATGTTGCAGAGCGTCATGCGCTGGTCCATCGAGAGGGCGCGGACGGTGTCGCCGCGATACTCGATGACGTGTCCGACGCCGCCATCGACGCCGAGGCCCTGAATGATCGCGAGGATGAGGTCCTTCGCATGCACGCCCGCCGGCAGGCTTCCCGTGCACTCCACACTCAAGTTCCGGGCCTTCCGTTGCAGCACGCACTGGGTGGCGAGGGCATGGGCGACCTCGGAGGTGCCGATGCCGAAGGCGAGCGAGCCCATGGCGCCGTGCGTGGACGTGTGGCTGTCGCCGCACACGATGGTCATGCCGGGCTGGGTGAGTCCGAGCTCGGGGCCGATGACGTGCACGATGCCGCGTCGGTCGCTGCCCATCGCGAAGAGCTCGATCCCGTGCTCGGCGCAGTTGTGCTCCAGGGTGGAGAGCTGGGCCGCCGCGGTGTCGAGGATGGGAAGGGAACCGTCCGCACCAGCGGTTCTGGTCGGGGTCGAGTGGTCCATCGTCGCAACGGTGCGGTCCGGTCGCCGGACCGCCATCCGTCGCTCGCGAAGATCGGTGAAGGCCTGCGGGCTCGTCACTTCGTGGATGAGATGGAGATCGATCGCCAGGATCGCCGGGGTGTCTTCGGTCTCGGGTCGGACGCAGTGCGCGTCCCAGATCTTGTCGTACATGGTGCGCCTCATCGCGTCACCTCCATGGCGGTCAGGTTGGATTCGGCAGTGGCCGCGGCACACGTCGTCGCCGTGGCGGTGTTCACGCAGTCGATGATCGCGAGCGCGGTGGCGTGGACGACGTCGGTGCAGACGCCGCGTCCCTTGAAGCGGACGCCGTCCTGATCCACGATCACCGTCGATTCACCCTGGGCGTCCTCGCCCGCCGAGACGCTGTGCGCCTCGTAGTCGACGAGGGTGAACCCGTGTCCGGTCGCCCGCATCGTGGCCGTGAACACCGCGTCGATCGGACCGTTGCCGACCGCAGCCTCGACGACCTGCCTGCCGTCGGCGTGTTCGAGTTCGATGGTGGCGGTCTGCACGGGATCTGACCCGCCGGTGGTGGTCAGTCGCACGATCGACCAGCCGGACTGCTCGCCGGGGTCGCGGCCGAGCACGACCGCCTCGATGTCCGCGTCGGTGATGCGCTGGGTGCGGTCGGCGATCTCCTTGAGACGCTCGACGATCGTCGCACGCTGTCCGGGTTCGACGTCGTGGCCGAGTCGGTGGATCCGCTGCTCGATCGCATGCCAACCGCTGTGCTTGCCGAGCACCATCGAGTCGACCACCCGACCGACGTCCTCCGGGCGCATGATCTCGTAGGTGTCGCGATGGGCGATGACGCCGTGCTGGTGGATGCCCGACTCGTGGCTGAAGGCGTTCGCGCCGACGATCGCCTTGTTGTTCTGGACTCGGGAACCGGTGATCACGCTCACCAGCCGACTGGTGGGATAGAGGCGGGTCGCGTCGACGTCGGTCGTCGTTCCCATGCCTTCGGAACGAGTGCGGATCGCCATGACGATCTCCTCGAGCGGGGCGTTGCCCGCGCGTTCGCCGATCCCGTTGATCGTGCACTCGACCTGCCGGGCGCCGGCCTGCACCGCCGCCAGGCTGTTGGCCGCCGCCAGACCGAGGTCGTCGTGGCAATGCGCGCTGAGCACGACGCCGTCGATCCCGCGGACGTGCCGTCGGATCGAGGCGAACATCTCGGCGTACTCCGTGGGAAGCGCATAGCCGACGGTGTCGGGCAGGTTGATCGTGGTCGCGCCTTCGTCGACCGCCGCCTGCACGACCTCGATCAGGAAGTCGGGCTCGGTCCGCGAGGCGTCCTCGGGACTGAACTCGACGTCGTCGCACATCGACCGGGCGAACGCCACTCCTTCGCGGGTGCGGCGGATGATCTCCGCCTTCGCCATCCGAAGCTTGTGTTCGCGGTGGATCGCACTCGTGGCGAGGAAGACATGCAGTCGAGGCGAACCGGCGTCGCGGACGGCGGCCCACGCGCGCTGGATGTCGAGGGTGGTGCATCGCGCCAGGCCCGCGATCGTGGGGCCCACGATGGTCCGGGCGATCGTTCGCACGGCCTCGAACTCGCCGTCGCTGGCGATGGGGAAGCCGGCCTCGATGATGTCGACGCCCAGTTCGGCGAGGGCGCGGGCGATGCGGAGCTTGTCCGGAAGGGTCATGCTGCAACCGGGCGATTGTTCGCCATCACGAAGCGTGGTGTCGAACACCCGGACGCGGTCATTGGGAGTCGGTGGTTGAGAACACACGGTGATGATCCTTCGGGACACAAAGAAAACCGGCCTGCACACGTGTGCAGGCCGGTCGAGTGATTCGGTCTTCAGCGGTTCTTATCGAAGTGTCCTGCACCCACTTCGCTCCGCTGAAGGCGGAAGAAGAAGAAGCGCAAGGAGAAGGCCGGCAAGAAGGAGGCCGGCCAGAAGGGAGAACGCAAGAACGGACAGCGACGCGACACCCATCGACAACGCCGCGAGATCACTCACGCGGGTCGGGTTCGAGATGGATGCTGCGGACGGCATTGGGGGCGGATCGTATCGCCTCGCATCGGTTCGTCAATACCAATTCGACGAAGTTGCGGACGATTCGTCACCCCGGGCCTCGCGCCAAGGTCCGATTTGCCATCGGTCGAGTACCCGTGCAGAAGACCGGAAGGTGGCGATACGGTGCGAGCATGAGCAATGAACGCTGTTCTCAAGAACACATCGGCGGTCGCATCCCCTGGTTCCTCGCGGGCGTGCTCGCTTGTGGTGCCGTCGCGTCCGCGGATCCGCCAATGCGTCGATGGACGATCGACCGCGACAGCCTCAGCCCGGCACCTGCCGAGACGAGAACCATGCCGCGGACGGTGGAGGAGATGGGTCTTCGACTCCCGGGTCGGGGAACCCCGTTCGTCGTCGCGCCGCGCATCGACGCTCTGGACACGCCATTGCCGACCGATGCGATCACGGTCGAGGCGTGGGTCGCGATCGACGAGCCTCGGCAGTGGGGCGGCGTGATCGGCGCGATCCAGGACAACGGCGACGCCGAGACGGGATTCGTGCTCGGGTACGGAGACACCGCGCCGTACTTCGGTCTCGCCTCGACCGGGGTCGACGACGCGGACGGGCGACTGACATATCTCGCGGCGGATCGGGCGTGGGTGCCCGGCAAGTGGCATCACATCGTCGGGACGTACGACGGCACCGCCCAGCGGATCTACGTCGACGGTGCACTCGCGGGGGAATCGCGCGAGCAGTCGGGGCCGATCCGGTACGCGGGGGACGAACCGCTCGCGATCGGCGGCTACCTCGATCGCAACGAGGACCACGGACTCGACGGCCGACTGCGCGAGGTCTCGATCCTGCCGGTGGCGCTCGACGCCGAGGCCGTGCGTCGAAGATTCGAGGCCCAGGCGGCGCTCGCGGCGTTGCCGCCCGAATTCGACATGACGCTGGCATGGGAGGTCGAGCCGTTCCTGTGCTGGCCGACGACCGAGGCGATGAGCGTGGTGGCGGAGGCGAGTCGGCCCTGCGCCATGGAGGTCCG
>CAYZSH010000031.1:12541-17839 GCA_964481025.1 uncultured Isosphaeraceae bacterium | reverse complement strand
CTTCTGCGAAGTGTCCGGCTTCGCCGTCCAGGGTCGCAGGTTCGACTCCTGTCCCATCACCAGTTGGTCGTACGCAAAAAAGAAGCCGCGTCGGACACTTGTTCCGACGCGGCTTTCAGTAGCGGGGACAGGATTCGAACCTGCGACCTCCGGGTTATGAGCCCGACGAGCTACCAGACTGCTCTACCCCGCAGCAAGGTTTCTGTTGTGAACGGGGAAGAGTAGGTCCTGCCCCGTCGAGTGTCAAGGGATGGTTGGGATGGAATTCGGCCCAGGCCCAGACTCAGGCCCACTCAGACCCAGACTCAAACCCAGCCTCAGGCCTTGCCGTCGCCCTTGGCCATCATCGTGATCATGTCGAGGCAGCGGTTGGCGTAGCCCGCCTCGTTGTCGTACCAGCTCACGACCTTGAAGAACCGGTCGTTGAGTTCGATGCCCGCGCCCGCGTCGAAGATCGAGCTGTGGGTGTCGCCGATGAAGTCGCTGGAGACGACCTCCTCGTCGGTGTAGCCGAGGTAGCCCTTCATCGCGCCGTTCGCCGCCGCCTTCATCGCCTCGTTGATCTCGGCGAGCGAGGTGCTCTTCGAGGTGCGGAAGGTGAGATCGACGCAGCTGACGTTCGCGGTCGGCACGCGGAACGCCATGCCGGTGAGCTTGCCCTTGACCTGCGGGATGCAGAGGGCGACCGCCTTCGCGGCGCCGGTGCTCGCGGGGATGATGTTCATGTAGCCGTTGCGGCCGCCGCGCCAGTCCTTCTTGCTCGGCCCGTCCTGGGTCGGCTGGGTCGCGGTGACCGCGTGCACCGTGGTCATGAGACCTTCCTCGAGACCGAACTCGTCGCAGATCACCTTGGTGATCGGGGCGAGGCAGTTCGTGGTGCAGCTCGCGTTCGACACCACGGTGTCGGTCGCGGCGTCGTACTGGTCGTGGTTCACGCCGAAGACCATGGTCTTGACGGTGTCGGGGCTCTTGGTCGGGGCGGAGATCACGACCCGCTTGCAACCCGCGGCGATGTGCTTCGCGGCCGACTCGCCGTCGGTGAAGAGGCCGGTCGACTCAAGGACGTAGTCCACGCCGAGATCGCCCCAGGGCAGGGCCGCGGGATCACGCTCGGCCGAGCACTTCGTGGTCTGACCCTGGCAGTCGAAACCATGATCGTTCGCCGTCGCGGGATGCTCGAAGCGACCGTGCATCGTGTCGTGGTTCAGGAGATACGCGAGGTTGTCCGAGGGGACGAGGTCGTTGACCCCGACGAACTCGAATCCACCGCGGCGGATGCCCGCCCGGTAGACCAGACGACCGATGCGACCGAAACCGTTGATACCGACCCGAATGGCCATCGCGTGGAGCCTTTCGCTGAACTGGAATGCTGAAGGAGAGACCGTGCCGTCGCGACCGGGACCACCGCCCCGCCCCGCGATCGGGCGAAGACCGGGAAGCGTACAGGATCCACGCCCCGCCGTCGGTCAGCGAGCGGACTGGCCGGCCTGACTTCGGAGTACGAATTCGTAGATCGGGGGCACCAACTCGAAGACTCCGGTCGCCAACCGCCCGGAGATCGTCGTCCAGACCTCGGCCCGGGGCCTGCGAAGGCACCGGACCACCGCCCTGGCCACCTTCTCCGGCGGCTGGATGAACGCCTTCGGGGCGTGCTTCGGGGTGCCGTCCGGACGGAGTCGATCGGGGTGTGCACCGCCCCCGTTTCCGCCACCTTCCCGGGCCGCGACCTCGAAGAACTCGGTCCGAGTCGTGACCGGATGCACGGTGCTGACCGCGATTCCCGAACCGCGCAGCTCCGTGCGCATCGCCCGGCAGACGTGCGTGAGCGCCGCCTTCGTCGCGGAGTACCCGCCGTACTCGGGCAGCGTGAACTTGCCGAGGATGCTGGAGCAACCGAGGAGATGCCCCGGCGAGCCCGCGTCGCGCATCGCGCGTCCCGCGGCCTGCAGCAGATCGACCGCCGAGAAGAGATTCACCTCGAAGATGCGACGCAGGTCCGACATCGGAAGTTCGATGCCCGCGACCTCGACGCCGTAGCCCGCGTTCGCGAAGACCGCATCGACGCCACCGAACGCGTCGTGCATGGCCGAGAGCATCGCGGCGCTCGCACCGTCGCCCGCGACGTCGCCCACGAAGAACTCCGCCGCGCCGCCCGCCTCGCGAATCGACGCGACCACGCGTTCGAGCGGTTCCGATCGCCGTCCGGTGACCATCACCTTCATGCCGGCCTCGGCGGCGAGCCGCGCCGTCGCGGCGCCGATGCCGGTGCCGCCACCGGTGACGAGCAGTCGTCGTCCCGTCAGATCAGGACCGATGCCGTCGGGTCGTCGAGCCATCAGCGATCCTCCTCCCCGGCGATTCTCACGCGGATCGTGAACGACGCCTCGAACCGCGAACCTGCCGCGACCCGCACCGCCCCGCCGTCCGACAACGCCGCGGTCGGGACGAGCATCGGTTCGATGCAGACGAAGTCGGATCCCTCGGGGGCGTAGAGCTGCATCCAACGCCATGCCGGATCGGCGACGAGCTCGATCGAATAGTCGGTCGATCCGACGCTCGCCGACCAACCGGAGTCGCCGACGAGGAAGAGGTCGTCGAAGATGCGATCGCCGAGCGGGCCGGAGAGGTCGTGGTCGGGTCCGAGCGTCGGCCGACCGTCGTCGCCCCGCTCGGGCAACCCACGATCGTCGAGCGAGGCCTGTCGCGCCGTCGGAACCGTCAACGTCAGGGTTCGGCGATCCGCGCCGATCGTCGGCCGAAGGTACGGATGCCAGCCGGTCGCGATCGGGACGTCCCGCGAGCCCGCCTCGACCGCGAACCCGCACGTCGCCGCGACGACGCCCGGCCGCTCGACGGCGATCGACCACGAGATCTCCACGGCATGCTCGAACGGAAACGCGCCGAATTCCGGGCGGTCCGACCTCCAGTCGAGTCGCCCGACGATCGCCGGATGATCGTCCGCGGCCTGAATCGACCAGTCGGTCGCCCGAAGCAGCAGCCCGTGCATCGGAAGCCCGGCCCCGTCCCGCTTCAGGCCGCCCGCCGCAGCGAGGTCCACCTCGACACCATCGAACGACCACGCGTCGCCGCGGAGCCGATTCGCCCACGGGTGCAGCAGCGGCACGCCCCCGGTCTTCGCGGTCGCCATGAACTCGCCAAGTGGAAGCGGCAGCATCAGCCGATCCGAACCACCGACCACCAGCGAGGTCAGGTTCATGCCCCCCGAAGGCACCACCACCGCCGACACCCCGGCAGTGTCGTTCGACAGCATCCAGCGTTCGGGCAGGCCGTGCTCGGCCGGGCATCGTTCGAATCGCACCGGGTACGCTCCGCAGGTCCTGACTGATGTCCGAGAGGATCGGGTCGCGTCACGCGTCGGAGTCCGTCGAGTGCCCAACCTTCCAGCCGCCAAACTTCCGGGGGAATGGTACGAGGAGCTGCGTCCCGGCGTGCGTCGCATCACGCCGCCCGGCGTGTCGTTCCGCTGGATCGACGTGGTCCTCGACGAGGCCGACGCGGGCGAGGCGGCGCGGGCCCTGCGGGAACTCGATTTCCCCGAGGCGATCATCGAAGCGGTCGGAGAGGACGCCCGTGGCGAGAGCCTTCGGTATCGACGCGCCGGCGTCTCGCTGCTGCGACTGGAGATTCCGCACGAGATCCTCTTCGACATCGATAAGGACTACATGCTCGCGATCGTGATCGCCGACGACCGGCTCGCCACCATCCGGCGTCATCGACTGGGCGTCGTCGAGGACGCGTGTTCGGGCATCGCCGATCTTCCTGACCGCCGCGTGTCGACGCTGGCCGCGACCGTCGAGCTCGCCGACGAGTTTCTCGACCGCGTGGCCCCGTCGCTCCGACGCACCGCGCTCGACCTCGACGACATCGAGTCGAACATCGAGACGAGTCGCGCGAGTCGCGTGGATCGAGTCGCCGAAGTCCGACGCGTGCTCCTCGGACTCGATCGACATCTCGATCCGTTGCAGACGGCATTGCAGCGGTCGCTTCTGGACAGCAGCACACGGTCGGAGAAGTCGGACGTCGATGCGATGCGGGGTCTTCTCGAGCGTGCCAACTGGCTCGAACATCGCATCCACGGCCAACTCGATCGCGCTCGCGTCCTTGCCGACCGCGACCACATCCGCGCGATGGACGATCTCGCGACCTCCACCTACCGCCTGAGCTGGATCGCCACGATCTTCCTGCCGCTCACCTTCATGACCGGACTGCTCGGCATCAACGTGGACGGCATCCCATTCGCACACAGCGAGGCCGGGTTCTGGATCGTGTGCGGCATCCTCACCTTCATCGCCGCGGGCACGGGCATCTCGCTCGCGCTCGTGGTGCGATCCGGACGCCAGGCCGCCGAATCCCAGAGCCGACGCTTCACCATGCGACGAGACGACTCATGACCACCCACCGCTGGATGCCCTCCCCCCGCACCCTCATCGGCATGGTGCATGTCGACGCCCTGCCCGGAACGCCCCGCGCGTCACTCGCCCCCGCGGAGATCGCCCGCCGCGCGGCCGACGAGGCCCGCGTGCTTCGCGACGCCGGCTTCGATGCGATCCTCGTCGAAAACATGCACGACCTTCCGTACCTGCGCCGCGAGGTCGGACCGGAGATCGTCTCGGCGATGACCCGCGCCGTCGGCGCGGTCGTCGAGGCGGCGGGCGACGTGCCGGTCGGCGTGCAGGTGCTCGCGGGCGCGAATCGTGCGGCCCTCTCGATCTCGCACGCGACCGGCGCCCGGTTCATCCGTGCCGAGGGCTTCTCCTACGCCGCGGTCGCCGACGAGGGGATTCTCGACGAGGCCGACGCCGGGCCACTCCTCCGCTTCCGCCGGATGATCGGCGCCGACTCGGTCGCGATCTGGGCCGACGTCCGCAAGAAGCATTCCGCGCACGCCCTGACCGGCGACCTCGTGCTGGCGGATCTGGTCTCGGGCACGCACTTCATGGGCGCCGACGCCGTGATCATCACCGGAAGCCACACCGGGCAGGCGGTCTCGGCGCACGACCTCGATGCGGCGCGGCACGCGAGCCCGCTCCCCGTCGCGGTCGGGAGCGGTGCGACACCCGAGTCGCTTCCCGGTCTTCTCGATCGCTGCGACGCGGTCATCGTCGGCAGCGCGATCAAGGTCGACGGGCATTGGGCCAACGACATCGATCCGGCCCGGGCGAACGCGTTCGTCGAGGCCCGCGGATGACCCGATCGTCGTCGCCCGCCGTCCCGACGGTGGTGTTGCTCGGAGACGGACGACACGACGAGATCGTGCCGGTCGCGGATGCGCGGATC
>CAYZSH010000031.1:0-12441 GCA_964481025.1 uncultured Isosphaeraceae bacterium | reverse complement strand
GTTGCTCGGAGACGGACGACACGACGAGATCGTGCCGGTCGCGGATGCGCGGATCTCGCCGTTCGATCGCGGTTTCCTGTTCGGCGACGGCGTGTACGAGGGGACGCGCGTCTTCGAGGGCCATCCCGTCGCGATGGATGCGCATGTCGCTCGGCTCGATCGGAGTCTGTGTGAACTCGACATCACCGGGTTCCACGCCGCCTCGTATCGAACGATCATCGATCGCCTGCTCGACGCCGAGGGCGTGCGTGACGCCTCGGTCTATCTGCAGGTGACGCGGGGTTCGGAGATTCCAAGACGACACGTGCCCGGCGGATCGCTCGCTCCAACCGTCTTCGCGTTCGCGACGCCGATGGGGCCGCTCGAATCGATCACCACCATCGAGACCGTCGACGCCACGCTCGCCCCCGACGACCGGTGGATGCGCACGGACATCAAGTCGGTGAACCTACTTGCGAACGTCATAGCGGCGATGCGCGGCCATGCGAATGGTGCGGCGGAGACGATCCTCCACCGCGACGGCCTCGTGAGCGAAGGCACGCACTCGACGATTCTTGCGGTCATCGACGGCGAACTCGTCGCACCCGCGATCACCGCCGCCCCGGCGATCCTGCCCGGCACCATGCGGCCGCTGGTGCTTGACGCCGCCCAGGCGGCCGGGATTCCGATCCGCGAGCGGGCGATGGCCGTCGCCGAGCTCCGTGCCGCCACCGAGATCGGGATCGCCTCGAGCAACCGCCTTCTGCACGCGGTCGGCCGCCTCGACGGACGCCCGATTGCGGGCGGACCATGGATGCAGCGGCTCCTCGATACGATGGTCGGCTCGATTCGGGCGGCGATCGCCGCCCGCTGACCGCCACCCCCGTCACCCCGCCCCGTCCCGGACTTCGTCATGACCACCGCCGCCGCGATCTCGATCGGCAACTCCTCCATCCGCGCCGGACGCCTCGTCGACGGCGAACTCGACGAGACGATCAGCCGACCGCTCGACGCGATGACCGAGATCGTCGATGCGGTCGAGTCATGGCTCGCCGAGACCGAGCGCGGCGAGCGTGCCGTGGTCGTCGCGTCGGTGAACCGCCCCGCATTCGAGGCGCTGCGTCCGATGCTCGCGGATCGCATCGGCGGCGACATCGTCGAGATGGAGAAGGACCTCGCCGCCCCGATCGGCCGCGGGCTCGATCCCGAGTCGCTCATCGGCATCGATCGTCTGCTCGCGGCAGCCGCGGCGTGGGACGAGATCAAGCAGGCGTGCATCGTGATCGACGCGGGCACCGCGGTCACCGTCGACTTCGTCGATGGCGAAGGCGTCTTCCAGGGCGGCGCGATCATGCCCGGACTCCGCGCGATGCTGCGGACGCTGGCGACCTCGACCGATCTTCTGCCCGATCTCGAATTCGCCGAGATCGAGGGCGAGCCCTGGGGCCGCAACACCGTCGACGCGATGCGCCGCGGCGTGCACGGCGCGGTCACGGGTGGCGTCTGGAAACTGGTTGAACGCTACGCCCTCGCGTACGGCGGTTTCCCGCTGGTGGTCGCGACCGGCGGCGATGCCCCGATCCTCTTTCAGGACGACGAACTCGTGAGCCGCGTGGTGCCGGATCTCGTCCTCAAGGGCATGGCGCTCGCGTGGAAGACCGCGACGGAAGACGCGGGGTCGTGACCGGCGTCCGCGCCTGGCTCGCATCACCCTCCGGCCGCGGCGGCGTCGCGATCATCGATCTTCAGGCCGACGACGCCGACGCCCTGAATGCCGTGCTCACCGCCATCGCGCCGGGCGCCCCGGTCCGCGGCGGCGACTGGCGACCGCGCCGACTCGCCGACATCGACGACGGCGTCGTCGCGCGGCTCGATGATCGACATGCTCAACTCATGCCGCACGGCGGCACCGCGATCGTGCGCCGCATCGCGACGGCGTTGCAGGAGCGCGGCGCCGACTGGCTTCGCGAGCCTCCCGGCGATCATCGCATCGAAGCGAACGACGAGATCGAGTCGCTCGCTCTGGAGATCATGCCGCGTGCCGCGAGTCCCGCGGCCATCCCGATCCTGCTTCGACAATCGTCGGCGTGGCGTGCCCGGACCGGACCGCTCGACGCCGAGGAACTCGAACGCACCGCCCGACTCGATCGACTCGTCTCGCCCGCGACCATCGCGTGCATCGGGGCACCGAACGCGGGCAAGAGCACGCTGCTCAACGCCATGGCCCGCACGCAGGCCGCGATCGTCTCGGCGTTGCCCGGCACCACCCGCGACCGCGTGTCGCGACGGATCGAGTTCGGCGGCGTGGTCGTCGAGTGGATCGACACCCCGGGCCTTCGCGACAGCGATGATCCGATCGAACAGGCCGCGATCGCCGCGAGTCTTCCGGCGATCCGCGGTGCGACGCTCATCGTCCACCTCACGAGCCCCGATACCGAGAACGCCGTGATTTCCGACGGCCTCGCACCCTCCGAGGGCGTGCTGCGGGTCGTCAACAAGCTCGACCTCGATCCTTCCGCGGCCGAACTCGCGGATCTGGCGATCAGTGCCGGCACCGGCCAGGGCGTCGTGGAGTTGGCGCAAGCCGTCCGGGAGCGCGTTGTGCGGGCCGAAGATCTCGAGTTTCACGGCCGTTGGGCGTTCGATCCGCGGCTTCGGGCGCTCACGCACGGTTGCATCGCGGACCCCACGGACCGATAGTGGCTTCCGGACTCAGGAGTTCCCGATGGCCGCCCCGACCGATGCCGAACTGATCGACGCCTGCCGCCGCGGAGACGACGCCGCGTGGGCGACGCTCGTCGAACGGCACGCCGGGCTCGTTCGGTCGATCCCGCGTCGCTACCGCTTCTCCGATGCCGACGCCGACGACGTGGTGCAGGCCACCTTCCTCGCGCTGCATCGTTCGATCGGACGGATCGACGATGGACAGGCCCTCCCCAAGTGGCTCATGACCACGGCCCACCGAGAATCGTGGCGGATCGGCCGCGACCGGAACGTGTCGCTCGATCTCACCGGCGACTTCCACGACATCCACCATCCCCACGAGGACGTGGTGTCCCTCGGCGAGGAGCGGGCGTTGATTCGTCGTGCGATGGAGAACCTGGGAGGCCGCTGCCGCGAACTGCTGGAACGGCTCTACGCCCCGGATCGTCCACCCTACGACGTGCTCGCACAGGATCTCGACATGCCGATCGGCTCGATCGGCCCCACCCGGGCCCGGTGCCTGGACAAGCTCCGAGGCCTCGCGGAGGCCCTCGGACTCCGGGACGAGGATCCCGCTTGAGACCCCGTGGATCCGGAATCCGATCGAAATCGGGCGACACAGGTATCAGGACCACCAGCCCTGCCTCCTTCACCGGAGGCCGTCCGCAGGCCCGCCTCGTCAGGAATGCCCCATGACCACCCCGCACGACCCCGCCAGCCCCGAGTTCGAAGATCGCATCCAGCGAGCCGAGCGCGGCGAGGGCGGCGCCACCGAAGCCTTCCAGCGACTGATCGGTGCGATCCGAGCGGACCTCGCCGATCGCCCGAGCCCGGACGTGCTGGCCAGGATCGTGGCGATGGGCGCCCCGCGATCGATGTCCACCGAGGGACGCCCCTGGTGGCAGGCCATCGAGCTCGCCGTCGCGACCCTCGTCGGCCGCACCGCCCCGGGTGATCTTGCCGGCGTGCGAAGCGGCGCCGCGACCGCCGAGCATCTCGCCTTCGAGACCGATGATCTCGCGATCGATGTCGCGATCTCCGCCCTCGGCGGGGATCGCTGGCGGCTTGAGGGCGTCGTTGAAGAGGCTGCAGGCCGCGCGTCGACCGACGACATCGCCCGCATCGCGGCATTCTCGGTCGGCCAGGAATCGCAGGCGATCGAGTCCACGATCGCACCGGACGGTCGATTCGCCTTCACGATGAGCCAACGCCCCGATCGTCTGGTCGTCGAGCGTCAGGGACACGCGGTCGCGCTCCATCTCGACGCGTCCGCGAACGGGCGCGACTGACCGCATGGACCGCCCCGCCCCGAGACTCGACCTCGCCGGATGGCGGGCACTCGCACCGAGCGAACGGCTCGACGTCCTGCGGGCGATCGACGATCTCGCCTCGGCGATCGACGGCATCACGACCGAGATCGAAGGGCAGCTTGGACGGAATCCGGCCGACGCCGTGGATGCCGCGGTCACGCTCGCCGAGACGCTCGGCACGTTGGACGCGCCCCCACCGGGTGCCGCGGCGGATCTCCTTCGCCTTGCGGCGAGTGCGCTGGCCGCGCTCGGCCGTCACGACACCGCGCTCGACACGCTCGAGGCCGCCCGCGGCGCGGCCGCACCGGAAAGCGTCGAAGCGGCCCGGATCGAGGTCGCGGCGATGCAGCCGCTCGCGAAACTGGGTCGCGTGGACGAGGCGATCACGCGCGGCGAAGCAGCCTGCAGACGCCTGCGGGATCTCGGCCGCGCCGATCTCGCCGCCCGCGGCCGATTCAATCTCGCGAATCTCCGCAAGTTGATTGGGGACTGGCACGAAGCGCTTCAGGATCTCGACGCCGCGGCCGAAGTCCTCGCCGAGTCGCCCGCGATTCTCGCGACCATCGAGAACACCCGCGGCGAATGCCTGCTGCAGCTCGATCGGCTCGACGAGGCGCGACGGGCGTTTCAACAGGCATCCACGGTCTTCGCATCGCTCGGCGGCGGCTACGCCGAGGCGATGACCGTCGGCAATCTCGCCGATCTCGAAGCGCGAGCCGGTCGTTTCCACGAAGGACTGGCGAGTTTCGATCGTGCGATCGTCGCGATGGGCGCTGCCGGATCAGAGCCTCAGCAGCGACGACTGGAGATCGAACGGGCGTCGTTGCTGCAATCGGTCGGTCTGCACGTCGACGCGGAGGAAGCGGCTGCGGCCGGCATTCCTCGACTGCAGGGGCTTCCCGCCGAGACCGCCCGCGCCTGGATCGTGGTGGCGCGATCCGCGCTGCACCGCGGCGATGCGCAGGCCGGTCTCACCGCCGCCGCCGCGGCTCGCGTCGCCGCGGACACCATCGAACCCTGGCGGACCGATGCATCGCTGCTGGCGGCGGAAGCGGTCATGCTCGGTGGTGACCTGCTCGCGGCCCGGACGATCCTCGCCGATCCGACGCTCCGTTCCGGAGGCGTCCTCGCCCGCGTCCGACGGACGCGACTCGACGCCACGCTCGCGCTCGGAGAGGGTCGGGTCGAGGACGCGATCCGACTCGTCGAATCGTTCCTGAACGACGAGCACTCGGAGCTGCTTCCCGACTGGGCCGCCGCCGATCTCGACCTTCCCGCCATCGAAGCGATGCTCGCCGCCGATCGGGTCGACGACGCGATCGACCGCGCCCGCGAGGCGAGTCGGCGGGCGGATCGCGGCCGTGATCTGCTTTTGACCGATCGCCTTCGCTCCGCATGGACGGGCAGTCGCATCGATCTTCATCTCGTGCTCGTCCGCATGCTTCTCGAGCGGCGCGGCCCCGGGGATCTGGCGGAGGCGATCGCGGTCGCGGAGCGGGCGCGATCCCGCGTCCTGCTCGAACGGCTCGGTCACGCCGTCGGCCATCTCGACGAGGGCGACGAAGACATCGCGGGGTGGCGGCAGGAACTTCGCGCCCTGCTCCGCCGACTCGAATCCGAGGATGGCCCCGCCGATCAACGGCGCATCGCCCTCTCGGAGAATCGAGTCCGGCGGATCCGCGACCTCGAACGCCGCATCGACGATCGCATCGACGTGCTCGGCCGCAGCGAGACGGCACTGATCTCCACGACGCCGATCGATCTCGACGCGTTGCACGCGGAGCTGAGACCGGACGAGGGGATGCTCGTGATGCTCCCGACCGGCGCCGCGATCGCCCTGGTTCTGCTGACTCGACCCGGTCCGCAACAAATCGGCCAATCGATCGGCGCCGCGGAGATCGACCGACTCGCCCACGCGATCCGCTTCGATGCGGAACGACACAACGCCTTCAAGAATGCCTCGACGGACGCATCCGCGCGACGACTCGCCGCAGCCGAGCGTCGACTTCGCACACTGCACGATCTCTTCGTCGCCCCGCTTGGCGACGCGATCTCCGAACTCGACCGACTCGTGGTGGTTCCGACGGGTCCCGCCCATGCATTGCCGCTTCATGCCGCGATCGATCCCGACGGCGTCGCGCTCGGCGAGCGGCTCGCGATGACCGTCGCGCCCAGCCTCGGGATCTGGCTGCGACTCCGGCGCCTGCCTCGGCTTACCACGGTCGGCGCGGTGGTCGCCGGCGTCTCGGATGCGGCGGCCCCGCGCATCACCGACGAATCCCGCGACGTCGCCGCGACCTGGGGGACCACGCCGCTTCTCGACGAGCATGCGACCGTGGCGGCGGTCCTCGATCGACTTCCCGGGCACTCGATCGCGCATCTCGCCTGTCATGGCCGGTTCGAGCCGGCGGCGCCGGTCGCCAGCGGCCTTCGAATGGCGGACGGCTGGCTCACGGTCCGGGATCTGCACGATCGCCGCGTCCCGCTCGACCTGCTGGTCCTGAGTGGTTGCGAGACCGCCCGCGCCCAGGTGCGAATCGGCGACGAGATCGCCGGATTGCCCGAGGCGGCCCTGCGAAGCGGTGCCCGCCGCGTGGTCTCGTCGCTCTGGAGCGTGCCGGACGGCGTCACCGAATCGTTCATGCGGGCGTTCCACCGACGCCTCCGCGAGACCGGCGGCGTCGATGCCGCCGATGCGTTGCGGCACGCCCGACGACTTTCCCGGCGCGAAGCCCTGCATCCTGCTGGCTGGGCGGCGTTCCAGGTGCATGGTGTCTGATGGAGTTCCCGATGCGAATGCCCTCACTCCGAAAAGTCCGAGAACTGGTTCTGACGCCGGCGGTACTGATGGTCACCCTGCTCGGGTCAGCCTCGACCGCATCGGCCGGCGGCGGCATCGATCCATCGGTGCGCGGCGAGGCGATCGTCAGGGTGGCGAATGCGTCACAGTTGGCGGCGACGATCGCGGCGATCGAGAACCGCTTCGGTCCGTCTGAGGTCCTTGGTTCGATCGAGTCGCGGAACATCCACCTGATCGGATTCGATCCCGCTCCGAGCGACACCGACGAGACGATCACGGCGTTCCTCGACGGTCTGCCGGTGCAGGGCCTCGCGATCTGGGCGGAACAGAACTACCTCGGACGTGCCAGTGAAGGCCGCACCGATTCGCTCTGGTTGAGCGGCATGACCAACGGTCCCCAGGCGTTCGACAGCCAGTACGCCTTCCAGCGGATCGGGACGCCCGCCGCGCATGCCCGCAGCACCGGCACCGGCGTGCTGGTCGCGGTGCTCGACACCGGCATCGATGCGACGCATCCGCTTCTGGCCGGGCGGATCGCCGCCGGCGGTTGGAACGCGGTCCTCGAGAACACCGACACGACCGATGGTCGCGACGGCATCGACCAGGATGGGGACGGCCGCATCGACGAGATGGCCGGCCATGGCACGTTCGTGGCGGGTCTCATCCGAGGAACCGCCCCCGGCGCGTGGATCCTTCCCGTGACGGTGCTCGACGACGACGGCATCGGCGATGCGTTCGACGTCGGGCAGGGGTTCTTCCACGCGATCGACCGTGGTGCTCACGTCATCAACGCCAGTTTCGGTTCGACCTACCAGTCGTCGATCGTCGAGGACGCCGTCGACGAGGCCGAAGAGCGCGGGATCGTCGTGGTGGCTGCCGCCGGCAACGAAGCCGCCGAGGATCCGCGGCAGTATCCCGCGTGCTCGTCGGCGGCCTACGGCGTCGCCGCGGTCCGCCCCGACGACATCCGCGCCGACTTCACGAACGTCAACGACAAGCTGGCGCTCGCGGCGCCGGGCGTCACCGTGAATCCACGGACGAATCAGCGAATGGTCAGCGCCCTCCCGAACGGGGACTGGGGCACCTGGGAAGGCACGAGTTTCGCGACCGGCCTGGTGAGCGGTGCCGTGGCGATCGTCCGGTCGCAACGCCCCGACTGGGTGCGGGACACGCTGCCCGGCGACCTGCCCGACCTGCTCTTCTCGGCGCTGGAAGTCACGGCCATCCCACTCGACGAGATCAACCCCGATGTCGAAGGCATGCTCGGCGCGGGCCGCCTGGACATCGACGCCGCGACCTCGGACGCCCCCCCGGCCGGTCCGGTGGCCGATCTCAACGGCGATCGCCGGGTGAACGGTGCCGACTTCGGCCTGCTTCTGGAAGGCTGGGGGCCCTGCCCGGGCGGACACCCCGCCGACTTCGACTTCGACGCCCGGGTCGGTGGCAGCGACCTCGGCGTGCTCTTCCTGGAATGGACCGGCTGATCCCCGCCACCCTTTGACGGGACCATTCGCAGAAATCCGTCCAGTCGGACGTATCTCGCGATCCGAAGCGCCCTCCTCTCCCGGTCCCGACCGTCGTCGGGGCTCAAGAGGAGAGTGATCTCATGCATCGGTTCCCACGCTTCGCTTCCACGCTCTTCACCCTGGCAACCACGTCGAGCATGCTCGCCGCGGAGCTCGACCTGGAGACCATCGATCCGCTGGTCTCGGGGTTCCTCCCGTCAGGCACGGCGGTCGCCGACCTTGACGGGGACGGGGACCCCGAGCTTCTCGTCACCATCGACGCGACCGATCGAATCGAGATTCACGACGCCGACGGCGGCCCCGGTTCATTGAAGTCGATCGTCCAGCTGCCGTTCGGCACCGGCCCGAGCGCCATCGCTTCGGGGGACTTCGATGGCGACGGCGACCCCGACGTCATCGTGGTCCTGATCGCCACGAGCGAGGCGATGGTCCTTCTCAATGAAGACGGCACGCTCGTCGCCGCCGGGACCGCCCCCCTCGGCGACACGCCACTCGCCATCGCGATCGGCGACGCGGACGGCGACGGCGACCTCGATGCGATCGTGCCGAACCGTCGCGATGACTCGGCGACGCTGCTCGTCGGTGACGGCGACGGCGGGATCACTGCGATCACATTCGCGGTCGGGCCGGATCCGCGCGGCGTCGCGATGGCCGACTTCGACAGCGATGGCCGCGCTGAACTCGCCATCTCCTCGACCGACGATGACGTCGTCACGCTCTTTCGATACGACGGAAGCTCGGTGCAGTCCTGGCTCGTCCTCGATACCGGCGGGCTGTACACCCCGGACGGCCTGGCGACCGGCGATCTCGACGGCGATGGCCGCCCGGATCTCTTCGCGGCCGCCGGCGAAGCCCTGATCGCCTGGCCGTCGCGCCGCGGCGGCTTCGGTGATCTCATCGTCCGCTCCTCGGGAACTCTCGAAGGCACTCTGCTGACCGTCGGCGACTTCAACTGCGACGGACTTGATGACGCCGCGATCATCGATCCACTCTCGATGTCGGTGCTCACGAGCACCGGCACCGGGTTCGGAGCACCGTTCATCCAGGACATTGCGAACGAACCCGGCTGTCTCACCGCAGGCGACCTCGATGGCGACGGCGACGCGGATCTCGCGATCGGACTGGCACTGGCGGATCGAGTGCATCGCATGATGAACCGGGGTTGCGACCCCACCGGTCCCGCCGGGGATCTGAACGGGGACGGTCGCGTGAACGGGGCTGATGTCGGGCTGCTTCTGGTGCAGTTCGGTGGCCCGGGCCCGGTCGGCGATCTCGACGGAGACGGGATCGTCGGTGGCGGCGATCTCGGGCTGCTGCTCGCTGATTGGACCGGCTGATCCACGCGACCCACGAATTCCCGTTTCTTTTCCACGCCCGTGTATCAGGCGGAGACACGCCGTCTCCTCCCTGAGTCTGGGAATGACCCCCTCGAACTGGAGTCAAGACATGCGTCCCTTCACTCTGATCCTCCCGCTCGGGCTCGCCGCGATCGCCGGCACCGCCCACGGCCAGATCGCCCTCGATCCCGCCGTCACCATCGGCACCGGCTCGCAGCCCTCCGGCATCGCGATCGGTGACTTCACCGCCGACGGCCTGAGCGATCTGGCGATCGTCGTCGAAGGCCCCGACCGCATCGAGTTCCATGCCGGTGACGGTGCGGGCGGCCGGGTGCTGGCCGGATCGGCGCTTCTGCCCAACTCCTCGAGCCCGGGCGTGATGGGCGCCGCGGACCTCGACGGCGACGGCGATCTCGACCTCATGGTCGCCCTCAAGGACTTCCTCGCCGTGCAGGTGATGTTCAATCAGGGCGGCACCTTCGTCGCGGGCGGCCAGTTCGAGACCGGCGACGAGACGAAGTCGATCACCTTCGGCGACTTCGACGGCGACGGCGACGTCGATGCCATCACCGCAAACCGCCGCGACGACTCGGCCACCATCCTGCGCAACAACGGGGCCGGCTCATTCGCCTCGAACACCTTCGCGGTCGGCGGCGATCCTCGTGGCGCCACCTTCGGCGACTTCGACGGTGACGGCGATCTCGATGCCGCCATCTCGGCGCACGACGATCGCGTCGTCGATGTTCTTCGCAACACCAACGGCACGTTCAGCCCGTGGATCAGCGTCTCCACGGGTGCCCAGCTCCGACCCGAGGGCGTGACCGCGGCCGACTTCAACGGTGACGGCGTGGACGACCTCGCCGCCGCCGCCAACGGCGTGATCGGCGACTTCGCCGCGGTCTGGATCTCGAACGGCGCCGGCTTCGGTGCGATGAACACCTACGCCTCGGGCGGACTCGGTGCGAGCGAGATCATCGCCGGCGATCTCGACTGCAACGGACTCGCGGATCTCGTCATCCTCAACATCGACACTCCGAACGTCGGCGTCCTGCAGAACCTGGGTGGCACCTTCGGTGCCGCCGGCACCTTCGGCGTCGGCGTCGATCCCGAGTTCGTGGCGATCGGCGATGCCGACGACGACGGCGATCAGGACATCGCGGTCACCAGCCGCACCGCCAACACCGCGACGCTCGCGGGTGCGATCTGCGGCACCGGTGGTGGCGACCCGGTCTGCGGCAACGGCGTCTGCGAACCCGGTGAGACCACCGATTGCGTCGATTGCCAGGGTGGCGGCGGCGGACCGGTCTGCGGCGACGGCGTCTGCGACCCGACCGAGGGTCCCGACTGCATCGATTGCCAGAACAACGAGCCCGGCGACTTCACGTTTGCCTCGACGGCCGTGGCGGTCGGGACGCAGCCCGGTGGCGTGGCGATGCTCGACATCGACGGCGACGGCGATCTCGATCTCGCGACGACGGTGGAAGGCCCCGACCGCGTGCAGTTCACCATGAACATGGGCGGTGGCGTCTGGACCGCGGGCGCGTTCGTCGCGACCGGCGCCAGCTCCAGCCCGAGCGAACTCGCCGCCGGTGACTTCGACAATGACGGCGACGCCGACCTGATCGTGGTGGTTCGGGACCTGATGGTCGTTCGCACCCTCCGCAACGACGGCGGCGTCTTCAACCCGGCAGGCGATGCTGCGGTCGGTGACCGAGCCCAGGGAATCGCCGTCGGCGATCTCGACGGCGACGGTGATCTCGATGCCGCGGTGGCCAACCGGCTGTCCGACACGGGCACCATCCTCCTCAACACTGGAAACGGCACGTTCACCAGCACCGATGTGACGGTGACCGGAGAGCCCCGCGGTGCAGCCGTCGGCGACTTCGACGCGGACGGTGCGGACGAAGTGGCGATCTCGTCCCACGACACCCGCAGCATCCTGATCTTCCAGGTCGGAGCCAAGGGCGTGATCGCCGATGGAAGTCTCTCCACGGGCCCGCTCGTGCGTCCCGAGGGCCTCGCCGCCGGCGACTTCGATGGTGACGGCGTCACCGATCTCGCCGCCGCGGTCAACGGCGGTGCCGCCGAAGCAGTCATGCTCTGGACCGCGGGTTCGACCACCGGGCAGATGTTCGCCACCGGCGTTCTGAACACCTCGTTCATCGCCGCGGTCGATTTCAACTGCGACGGCAACCTCGACATCGCCGCGGTCGGGACCGATTCCAATGCGGTCGCGGTGCTCGAAGGCACCGGGCTTGGAACCCTCGCCCCGGGTGCGCCGGTCGGCACCGGCACGTCGCCCGAGCAGATCGCGATCGGCGACATCGACGGCAATGGCGAGGTCGACTTCGCCACTGCCAACCGCGACTCCAACGACGTCACCGTCGCCCTCAACGACTCGTGCCCCGATCAGGGCATCGTGGGCGACCTCAACGGCGACGGCGCCGTGGATGGCGCGGATGCCGGCCTGCTGCTGGTCTACTGGGGCACCACCGATCCCACCGCCGACCTCGACGGCTCGGGTCTGGTCAGTGGCGGCGACCTCGGCATCATGCTGGCCAACTGGACCGGCTGATCGACCCCCCGCGTGCGATCGGGGCCGGACGCCTCCTCTGGTCCGGTCCCGATCGTGCCACCGTTCATTCCCAGGGCCCGACCGCACCGTGCGGCGGGCCTCGTTCGTGTGCTGACCGGTGAGAACGACCGCGGGGTTCGACGCCTGATGACGTCGAACCCCGCGATGGCAGTTGTCAAGGTTGGCGCGAGTCCGTGACTCAGAGGCCGAC